>JAWWPE010000070.1:0-6861 GCA_033850895.1 Nocardioidaceae bacterium
CTTGCCGCGCGGGACCACGACGCGGATCGACATGCCGGGCCGCAGCGCATTCGTGGCGGCAAGCTCGGCGACCAGGAAGCTCTGGAACAGGTCGAAGTCGAGCAGGTCCTCGACCTCGACGAGCCGGCCCTCGACGTCGGGGTCGATCTCGAAGCCCAGATAGGCCAGCTGGCTGCTGCCGCGCCACTCGACATCGTCGATGCGGGTCGTGAACTCGAGCTTGTCGGTGATGTCGGCGGCCGCGGGGCTCGACGACTCGTGGCAGTCCTCCGGCCTGATGCCGACGACGACCAGGTCGCGGTCGCCGATGCGATCACGCAGATCGTCGTCGAGCAGCATCGTGGCGAGTGGCATGACGAGCTGACTTCCGCTGGGCTTGGCTGGTACGAGGTTCATCGGCGGGGAGCCGAGATAGCCGGCGACGAACATGTCCTTCGGCGATTCGTACAGCTCGCGCGGTGTGCCGACCTGGTGGACGAAGCCCTGGTGCAGTACCGCCACCTGGTCGGCCAGGCTCAGCGCCTCCGAGATGTCAGACGTCGTGAAGATCGAGGTGCGATCGTTCTCTGCCTGCCATTGGGTGGTGACGGAGCGTACGTGCGTACGGACCCTGGCCGCCTGGGCCGCGAACGGAGCGTCGAAGAGATACGCCGCGGCATCACGGACCAGCGAGCGACCGAGCGCGACGCGCTGGCGCTGGGCGTCGTCGAGATCGCTCACCCTGCTCTCCAGCAGGTCCGCGACGGCCAGGAACTCAGCGACCTCACGGACGCGGCCGGCCAGTGCGGCCTTGTCGAAGCCGCGGCGAAGCGTCGCCGAGAACGCCAGATTGTCGAACACGTCGAGCTGGGGGTGCAGCTCATAGTCCTGGAACACCATGGCGAGGTCGCGCGAGCGCGGGCTGGCATTGGTGACCACGGCGTCGTCGATCAGGATGTCGCCGGATGTCGGATCCTCCAGTCCCACCAGGACGCGCAGCAACAGACTCTTGCCGGAGCCTGACGGGCCCGTGATCGCAAGGGTCGAACCCGCGGGCACGGTGAGGCTGACGTCATCGAGCAACGGCCGGGCACCGTTGCCGGCGACGGTGAGGTTGCGGAGTTCGATCGACGTCATCGATAAGACCTTCCCAGAAGTTTGCTGACCTTGCGTGGTGCCGCGAGGAGCAGGACGAACGGCAGCACGAGCCAGAGCAGGCCGACCGCCGCGACGGTGCCGGACGTCTCGCCGACCCCACCGTCGCTGGTCGTCGCGAGCAGCAGGGTCGCGGGCAGCGGCCGGGACGGATCGCCCGACGAGAGCGCTGCGCCCAGGGTGAAGTCCTGGCACCCGACGAAGAACACGATGAGGCCGATCAGGAGGACACCCGGGCCCAGAGCCGGCACGGCGAAGCGCCGGAGCTGCTGCCACAACGTCGCACCATCGGCGCGTACCGCATCACGCAGCGACCACGACACCGTGCCGAACAGGGACACGCACAACCAGATGGACAGCGGCAGCGCGATCAGCAGGGCCGGAGGTACGAGCGCGAGTCGCGAGTCGTACGCGTCGAAGGCGATCAGCTGATCGGCCAGCGGTCCGGTCAGCGCGACGAGCGGCAGGAGCAGGGCCGCGATCACGAGCAGGTAGACCACGCGACGTCCCCGCGCCCTGAGGCGTACGAGCGCGTAGGCCGCGCCCAGCGCCAGGGGCAACGAGATCGCCGTGGCGATGCCCGAGACCATCACCGATGTGAGGGCGGCGTGGCGAAGCGGTTCGGAGCCCAGCACGTCGTGGATCGTGCTCCACGAGATGTCCTTGGGCCACAACGACCGCGCGCTGGCGTCCTCGGGGGTGGTGGCGACGGTGAACGTCCACAGCAGCGGCACCGCCGTGAAGATCGCGAACAGCTCGAGGCCGAGCAGCGCCCACACCGAAACCCCTCGCCCGGTGTCGGCGAACAGGATGCCGATCGCACCGGTGAGCATCAGGACGACCGCGGCGGCCAGCCACAACCACTGATCGGGACGGACGACCATCAGCACCCCGTAGTTGGCGAGCCCGAAACCGAGCGCGAACGAAGCGCCGGACGCCCACAGCCGGGAGCGTACGGAGGGGATCATCGCGACGGCGGTCATACGACCCTCCTGACCCGGAACAGCTGGACGAGGACCACACCGAGCACGGCGGCGATGACCAGCAGGATGATCGACATCGCGGCACCGAGACCGAGCTCGAACGACGAGAACGTGGTGCGCCAGATCAGCAGCGGTGCCGTACGCATCGAGGAGCCAGCGCGATCGGTGAGCAGGGGCCCCTCGAGGATGCGGAACGTGTCGAGCGCCCGATAGGTCGCCGCCACCGCGAACGCCGGACCCATGACCGGAAGGATGACCCGGCGGAATCGCTGCCACCCGGTCGCCCCATCGGCGATCGACGACGCCAGCAGCGAGGGCGAGACCCGACCCAGGCCGGCCAGCAGGATGACGCTGACCAGGCCGGTGCCGCGCCACACCTCGCCGAGCGTCACGGCGAGCAACGAGCCGGGTTGCCCGACGTCGCCGCCGAGCCGGAACCAGCTGTCGAGGTAGCCGGTCGTCACGGCGTCACGCCACATGACCGCCGAAACCACCGCGAGCAGCGCGAACGGCACCAGCAGGAAGATGCGGCTGACCGGCCAGACCAAGGTCATCCGGCGCAGGGCCACGGCGAAGGCGAAGCCGAGCAACAGCTGGATCGACACGACGAACACGATGATGAGCAGGCTCAATGCGACGGCAAGCCACCAGGTGCGGCTCGTCAGCACGTCGGTGTAGTTGTCGATCCCGACGAACGAGCGGCCGCCAGGATCGGTGAGCGGCTGGGTGTGCAGCGACAGCCACACGCCTCGCCCGATCGGCCACGCCGTGACGACCAGCAGCACGACGACGGCCGGCGCCAGCCACCGCCAATCCTTCAGCGTCTTCATGGCAGCTCACCCGCCAGCTGGGCGCGTACGACCTCTTGCGAGTGCGTCGGGGTGTCGGCCGCCTTCACGTCCTTGAGTGGGGACCACGAGTCGTCGATGCCGGTGCGTACGAGGTGCCAATAGGGCGTGCTGGGCACCGATTGGCCCGACTGGACGGCGGCCTTCGTCACGGCGGCCATCGGATAGGCCGCCTTGACCGACGGGTCGTCGTACGTCGTCAAGCGGCTCGCACTGTGCCCGGTGCTGGTCATGACGGCACTCATCGAGCTGGCCGAGGTGAGGCAGGTAATTGCCTGGTATGACAGGTCGGAGTGCGGCGCGTAGAGGGGTACGGCGAGCTCGACCCCTGACAACGGGGCGACACTCGTGGCGCCGACCGCCGGGTAGGGCGCCCAGCCCATGTCGGCGGCGACCGCGGCTAGTGCGGGATCGGAGATGACCGAGGCGGGGGCCAGCAGGAATCCTCCGTCTCCGGCCGCGAACGTCGCGAGGGCATCCTTGGAGGGCCCTGGACCGACGTGTGACTCGCGATAGAGCTCGGCAGCCCCGGCGGCTGACCTGCCCGCCTCGGAGTCGAACCCGATCTTGGCGTGGCGGCCGGTGCCGCCGACCAGCTTGCCGCCGCTGCCGGCGACCAGTGCATTGACCCAGTCGGCGAGGCCTGAACCGTCGAGGTCCTCGATCTGGATCGAGACGCCGAGACGGTGCGCGCCGGCGATCAGGTCGTCCCAGGTGGGGGCCGTCGTCGTGTCGAGGCCTGCGCGTTCGGCGGTGTTGCCCCGGAACCACAACAGCTGCGGGTCGAACCACCACGGCACGGCCACGAGCGAACCGTGATAGGTCGCGGCAGCCAGCGCCGTCGGGGCGATGTCCTTGCTGTAGGCCGGCGCCAGGTCATCGGGCACGGGAGCGAGAAACTGTGCTGCGGCGAACTCGGCGGTGAACTCCGAGTCGAGGCTCAACACGTCGATCGAGGTGTCCTTGGCCGCCAACCGGCGTACGAGCTGGGCGTGGCGCGCGTCGATGTCGGTCGGCAACCGCTTGACCTTGATCGAGTAGTCGCTGGTGCTGCACGCCTTCGCCAGCGCACCGGCATCCACCCGATCGGGCCCGACGTACCAGTTGAGCGTGGGAGGTGATCCGGACGCGGGGTCGCTCGAGCCGCAGGCGGCAAGCGTGGCTGCGCCAACAGCGAGCGCGACCGCTGCCGCCAATCGCCTCCCGCGCTCCCTCACCCGATCACTCTTTCACAGAGAGGGGGCGCGCTCAGGCGCTACAGCGAGACATCCTCGAGCATTTCGGTCACGAGGGCCGCCACGGGCGAACGCTCCGACCGGGTCAGCGTGACGTGCGCGAACAACGGGTGGCCCTTGAGCTTCTCGACCACGGCGACGACCCCGTCGTGACGACCGACCCGCAGGTTGTCGCGCTGGGCGACGTCGTGGGTGAGGACGACCTTGGAGTTGGCACCGATGCGCGAGAGCACGGTAAGCTGGACGTTGCGCTCCAGCGACTGCGCCTCGTCGACGATGACGTATGAGTCGTGCAGCGAGCGCCCGCGGATGTGGGTCAGCGGCAGCACCTCGAGCATCCCGCGGTCCAGGATCTCCTCGACGACAGCGGTCGACGTGACGGCGCCGAGGGTGTCGAACACGGCCTGCGCCCAGGGGCCCATCTTCTCGGACTCGCTGCCGGGGAGGTAGCCCAGCTCCTGGCCGCCGACGGCATACAGCGGGCGGAAGATCACGACCTTCTTGTGCTGACCGCGCTCCATGACGGCTTCGAGACCCGCGCAGATCGCTAGCGCCGACTTGCCGGTGCCGGCCCGGCCGCCGAGCGACACGATGCCGATCTCGGGGTCGAGCAGCAGGTCGAGGGCCACGCGCTGCTCGGCGGAGCGGCCGTGGATGCCAAACGCCTCCCGGTCACCGCGGACGAGTTGCACCTGCTTCTCGGGGGTCACCCGCCCGAGCCCGCTGCCCTTGTCGGACACCAGCACCATGCCGGTGTGGCACGGCAGGTCGCGGGCTTCGTCGAGGTCGAGGGTGCCAGCTTCGTACAGCTCATCGAGGTCGATGCTGTCGATGTCGACCTCGGTCATCCCGGTCCAGCCGGACTCGAGCGCGAGCTCGGCGCGGTACTCCTCGGCGACCAGACCGACCGCGGAGGCCTTGACCCGCATCGGCAGGTCCTTGGACACGATCGTGACGTCGAAGCCTTCATTGGCGAGGTTGCGGGCCACCGACAGGATGCGCGTGTCGTTGTCGCCGAGTCGGAATCCGGCGGGCAGAGATGCGGGGTCGGTGTGATTGAGCTCGACCCGGATCGTGCCACCTTCGGTGCCGATCGGCAGCGGTTTGTCGAGCATGCCGTGGGCGACCCGGAGGTCGTCGAGGAATCGCAGTGCGCTGCGCGCGAAGTAGCCGAGCTCGGGATGGTGCCGCTTGCCCTCGAGCTCGGTGATCACCACGACGGGGATCACGACCTCGTGCTCGTGGAACCGGTTGACCGCGTTGGGATCGGCCAACAAGACGCTGGTGTCCAGGACGTATGTGCGGCGGTCGGGGCTCGTGCTCTTCTTAGCAGCCACAGTTGTTGCTCCTCAACGAGCCCGCGCGCACCCCGCGCCGGCCCTACTCGGCGGGATGGGCCAGAACTAGTTGCTCAGGGGCGAGCGTCAACACATTTCGAACGTACGACCGGCGCTGTGTCATATCGGGGACGACACGCCCGACCCCGTGTCACATCGGCATGAATTCTTGAACACGTCCCGACATGACCGCGCAGCGGACTGGGCAGGGCCGAGGACTGGTGTAGGAGCTACGCGCCGAAGCGGCGTTGGCGAAGGGCGTACGAACGCATGGCGCGGAGGAAGTCGACGTGGCGGAAAGCCGGCCACAAGGCATCGCTGAAGTAGAACTCCGAGTGCACGCTCTGCCAGAGCAGGAAGCCGGAGAGACGCTGCTCGCCGGAGGTCCGGATCACGAGATCGGGATCGGGCTGACCCTTGGTGTAGAGGTGCTCGGCGATGTCGTCGACCTCGAGGGTTGACGCCACCTCCTCGAGCGAGCGGCCGTTGGCGGCCTGATCGAGCAGCAACGAACGCATCGCGTCGGTGAGCTCCTGGCGGCCGCCGTAGCCGACGCAGATGTTGACCCGCATGCCCTCGATGTCGGACGTCGACTCTGCCGCGCGCTTGAGCCGGGCGGAGGACTCGGCCGGCAACATGTCGAGGTTGCCGATCACCGCGAGGCGCCAGCGCTGCTCGTCGGCGAGGCGATCCATGAGGTTCTCGACGGCTGTCAGGATGCTGGAGACCTCGTCCGGCGGGCGCTGCAGGTTGTCGGTCGACAGCAACCACAACGTGACGATCTCGACACCCAGCGAGTCGCACCAGTTGGCGAATTCGGAGATCTTGTCGGCACCAGCCTGGTAGCCGAGCTCGAAGTTCGTACCGGCCCCCTTGGCCCATCGCCGATTGCCGTCGACGATGGCTCCGACGTGGTGAGGGAGCTTGGCGGGATCCAGACGTTTGACCAGCCGTCGCTCGTACACGCCGTACGCGAGGTCGCTTACTCCCATCCCGATAGGCTAACTGCATGAGCAATCGCGAGCCTGAAGGCACGGTCCAAGAGGTTGGCGATCGTCTTCGCGGGGCGGTCGAGGAGATCAAGCCGAAGCTTCGTGGCTGGCTGCACGCGGCGACCTGGCCGGTGGCGTTCCTGGGGTTCCTCGTCCTGCTCGTCGTCGCCGACAGCGTCAAGGTACGCGCCGGCGTCGCGGTGTTCATGGTCAGCGCACTCCTGCTGTTCGGCGTCAGCGCCGTCTATCACCGCGGCAACTGGTCACCGCGCGTCAAGATCGTTCTGAAGCGGCTGGACCACACGAACATCATGCTGGTGATCGCCGGAAGC
>JAWWPE010000089.1:0-7695 GCA_033850895.1 Nocardioidaceae bacterium
CCTGAGGGCCCAGGGAGCCCACCGCGGCGGAACATCGACGAACAACGCACGCAGCTCGTCGCGCCGTCTGCCGTCATTGACGCTGCTCGATCCGGACTGGTCGATCTCGCCGTCGAGCGAACGAAGAGAGTCGGCGAGGAACAAGTCCTCGCCTCGGTAACCCTCCGCAGGATCGTTCAGCCACTCGCGCAGCCCGCCGTCCACCACGGCTGACACCTCTTGCTCCAGTGTCTCGATCGCAATCTCGACATCCTCGTCGCAATGGTCGCAATCGCAGAACCAAGCAATCGAGGACCAGCGACCAGCTGTGACATCGACCCAAGTCGACGACTGGAAGACGAAGGTTATTTGCGCAGCGGTGCGATCGCTTGGCACCAGTCGGATCTGGGGATGGCCGGACGGGTCGACGGAGTCTTCGCGCGTCACGTCGTAGGTCGAAGCGAGATGCTCGACGATGGCTCGGGCCACCTCGACAAAGGGGGTAAACCGCTCCGGATGTCTCGTCACGCTGTAGGTGTCGTCCGGGCCGTCCCAGTCCTGGTCAACCCACCGCCTGCCGTAGGGGATCACCTCACCTTGCTCGTCGCGAAAGACGAGGTCAGGCACCCGGGGGCGACGATAGTCATGCACCGGGAGATCGTACGCTTCAAGGTACGTCGATCAGTGCACCCGGGGGACACCGGTCTCGGACACGCCCTGGAACTCGTCCCCGAGCTCCACCGGGTGACCCTCGATCTCGCCGAGGTGCTCTTCGGCGTGGTGCACGTCTTCGACAGTCGGCTTGTCCACGGCGCCGTGATAGTAGAAGTGCCGCGCCTTGGCCCTGAGCTTCGCCGAGCGGCTGTTGGGCGCTGCGACGCCGTTCTGGTCGGCCTCAGCCGGTGCCTCGAGCACGGGCAACCGGTCGTGGGTGGTGAGGACGTACTGATTCGGGGTCGGCAGCGGTGCGTGCCGCTCGGAGAATGCGCCATCCGGCGTCCGCTCGATCACACCGGTCTCGTAGCCGTGCAGGATGCGGTTGGCATCCTGACGCTGCAGCCCGACACAGATGCGCTTGGTGATCAGGAACGCGATGACCGGGAACACGAACAGGCCGATGCGCAGCGTCTTGGTGATCGTGTAGATGTTCAGGTGGAACTTCGTGGCGATGATGTCGTTGCCGCCGGCGATCCACAGCACCGCGAACGCGGTCATGCCGGCCACTCCGAGTGCGGTGCGTACCGGGGCGTTGCGAGGCCGCTCGAGCAGGTGGTGCTCGCGCTTGTCGCCGGTGATCCAGCTCTCGATGAACGGCCAGGCACCCAGTGCCGTGAACAGCAGACCCATCGCGCCCACGCCGGGCAGGAAGATGTTCCAGCTCCAGGTGAAGCCGAAGATCGTGCTCTCCCAGTTGGGCATGAGGCGAATCGCGCCCTCGGAGAATCCCATGTACCAGTCGGGCTGGGAGCCAGCGGTGACCTCAGATGGGTTGTAGGGTCCGTACGCCCAGATCGGGTTGACCTGCAGGAAGGCTCCCATCAGGGCGGTGAAGCCGAACACGACGAAGAAGAACCCGCCAGCCTTCGCGGCGTAGACCGGGAGCATCGGGTAGCCGACGACGTTCTTCTCGGTGCGTCCGGGACCAGGCCACTGCGTGTGCTTGTGGTAGACGAGCAGTAGCATGTGCGCGCCGATCAGGCCCAGCAGCAACGCGGGCACCAGCAGGATGTGAGCCATGTAGAGGCGCGGAATGATCACGTCGCCCGGATATTCGCCGCCGAAGATGAATGACTCGAGGTATGAACCGACCAGCGGGATCGACCGCAGCAGGCCGTCAACGAAGCGGAGGCCGGTGCCGGACAGCAGGTCATCGGGCAGCGAGTAGCCGGCGAAGCCCTCGACCAGGCCCAGCGAGAGTAGGCCGACACCGATCAGCCAGTTGATCTCACGCGGCTTGCGGTAGGCGCCGGTGAAGAACACCCGCAGCATGTGCAGCATCATCGCGGCGACGAACAGCATCGCGGCCCAGTGGTGGATCTGCCGGATCAGCAGCCCGCCCCGAATGTCGAAGGAGATGTCGAGGGTGGAGGAGTAGGCCTGCGACATGACGAGCCCGTGGAGCGGGTTGTAGGAGCCGTTGTAGACCGTCTCGTTCATGCTCGGCTGGAACCAGAACGTCAGGAAGACTCCGGTCAGGAGCAACACCACGAAGCTCCACAGCGCCACTTCGCCGAGCATGAAGGACCAGTGCTCGGGGAAGACCTTGCGAAGGTTCTTCTTGGAGATCGTGGCAAGACCCAGGCGGTCGTCGAGCCACTCGACCGGACCGCCGGCCTTCTTGCCCAGGCCGGTGTCTTCGATGTTGGTGTATTCGGCTTCTGAATCAGTCATGACTTCTCGTCCAGCTTCTTCTGGTCGTGCGCGAGACGGGGGTAGCTAGGAGCGACGATCTCCGGGAAGTCGCTCACCGCGACGATGTAGCCCTCGCTGTCGACCGCCAGTGGCAGCTGCGGGAGTGGCCGGTGCGCGGGTCCGAAGATGACCTTGCCGTTGTCGGCGAGGTCGAACGTGGACTGGTGGCACGGGCACAGCACGTGGTGGGTCTGCTGCTCGTACAGGCTGATCGGGCAGCCGACGTGGGTGCAGATCTTGGAGTAGCAGAGGATGCCGTCGATGCCCCAGTTCTCGCGGCCCTTGGCGGGCGTGATGTCCTCGGGGCGCATCCGCACCATGATCACCGCCGCCTTGGACTTCGCCTGCAGCAGCGCGGTGCCTTCGAGTACGGGCTGACCGTCCGCATCGGTTTCGTACATGATGGCGGGCTCGCCGTTGACGAGCGCGCCGACTTCGAGGTCGGACGGCTTGATCGGGGTGCCCGACACGTCGTTGACGACCCGCATGCCCTTCTTCCAGACCGTCTTGGCCTCGTCGTGAGGGAGCGGACCAAGGTCGCGCAGCATGACGACGGCCGGGAGACCCAGGGCGCCCAGCGCACCGAGCAGGCTGTTGCGGATCAGCGGCCGGCGACCGATGGCGGACTCGTTGATGCCGGTGTTGAGGTCCTTCAGCACGACCTCGCGGTCCTCGGCCGATGAGGCCACCGGGTGGCGCATCTCGACGATCTCGTGGTCGCCCATGAGCTTCTTGGCCCACTGGATGATGCCGGCGCCCATCAGCAGCATGGCGCCGCCGAGGGTCGCACCGAGCGCGAAGTTGGTGGCCGACCAGCCGAGGAATGTCTCGTTCTTGTCGATCGCGAAGTACGAGACACAGAACCCCAGCAGGAGCAGGGTGGCGATGCCGAACATTGCCGAGATCTGCCGCTCGGAGCGACGTGCCTGAGCGGGGTCGACGTCCGTCGGCCGCTCAAGGTGCTCGGGGAGTCCCGGATCCCTGACCGGCTCGGTGACCGCGAGTTCGTCGTCGTGCGTGCTCATCGCTTCTTCACCCTTGCTCCGTGTGCGCCGATCCAGATTGCGAAGCCCACCATCGCGCCGATGCCGACGATCCAGGTGAGGAGTCCCTCAGAGACCGGTCCGAGGCCGCCGCCGGCAAGTCCGCCGTAGGTCGGCTGGGACTGCACCTTCTTGATGTAGGCGATGACGTTCCTTTTGTCCTCGGGAGTGATCGTGGTGTCGGCGAAGACCGGCATCTGCTGGGGGCCGGTGACCATGGCCTCATAGATGTGCTTCGCACTGACGCCGACGAGCGTGGGGGCGTAGCGACCGCCGGGAAGGGCGCCGCCGGCACCGACCGAGTTGTGGCACGCCGTGCAGTTGGTGCGGAAGAACTCGCCACCTTGGCGGAGCTGCTCGACCGTGGTCTTGGAGTAGTCGGTGTATTCGGAGTCGGGTATCGCCGGTCCGGGCGCCAGCGAAGCGACGTACGCGGCCAGCTGGCGCGTCTCGGCCTCGGTGTACTCAGGATCCTTGCGCGGGGCCTGCGGGCCGGCCTGGGCCAGCGGCATGCGTCCGGTACCGACCTGGAAGTCGACCGCCGCGGCGCCGACACCGACCAGGGTGGGGCCGTAGTTGTTGTCGCGCGTGGTGAGGACGCCTTCGGCGTTCTTGCCGTGGCAGCTCGCACAACCGATGAGGAACAGCTGACGGCCGGCGGCGATGTCGCGGCTCGATGCCTCTTCGGCGTTGGCCGGCCGCGGCGCGAACGCCGCATACATACCGCCCGCAACGACGAGGCCCATCAAGAGCACCACGAATCCAGCGAGTGGATGCCGGCGTCTGGTCGACAGTTTCCGCACCGAGAACCTCATTCCTGACTTCTTGTTCAGCGTACCTACGACGGGGGGTGAAGACGTACTCAGGTGACTTTGTTCACTTGATCAGATAGATGGTCGCGAACAAGCCGACCCAGACGATGTCGACGAAGTGCCAGTAGTAGGACACGACGATGGCGGAGATCGCCTGCTCGTGGGTGAACTTGCGCGCAACCAGGGTGCGGCCGATGACCAGCAGGAAGGCGATCAACCCGCCGATCACGTGCAGTCCGTGGAAGCCGGTCGCGAGGAAGAACATGCTTCCGTACGACGAGCTGGAGATCGTGGTGTTCTCGGTGACGAGCTTGGCGTACTCGGTGGCCTGGCCGGCGATGAAGATCGCGCCCATGAAGTAGGTCAGCACGAACCACTCACGCATGCCCCACTGCTTGAACTGCAACAACTTGCCGCTGCGCCCGGCCTTGCCCCGCTCAGCCGCGAAGACGCCGAACTGGCAGGTGACCGACGACAGCACGAGGATCGTGGTGTTGGCGGTGGCATAGGGGATGTCGAGCTTGGAGGTCTGCTGCGACCACAGCTCGGGCGAGATGTTGCGGATCGTGAAGTAGGCAGCGAACAATCCGGCGAAGAACATCAGCTCGCTGGAGAGCCACACGATGGTGCCCACCGTCACCATGGACGGACGGCCTTCCTGGCCATGAAGTCTGGATGCAGGAATCACTGATGTAGTCGCCACGCGAACATCATATGTACGATCGTTCCGTGAGTGAGCACAAGCCCCTACGTGTCCTGGTCTACAGCGATGATCGCGATGTCCGAGCAGCCGTGTTGTCGGCTCTCGGGGACCGGCCTCACCCCGACCTTCCGGCGTTCGAATACGTCGAGTGCGCGACCGAACCCGTGGTGTTCCAGCACCTTGATGACGGCCGCATCGACCTGGTGATCCTCGACGGCGAGGCGGTGCCTGCCGGTGGCCTGGGGATCGCGCGCCAGATGAAGGACGAGATCTACCAAGCACCGCCGGTGCTCGTCATCACCGGTCGTCCCGGAGACGCCTGGCTTGCGACGTGGTCACGCGCCGAGTTCGCAGTTCCGCATCCGATCGAGCCGATCCGCCTGGCCGAGGCGGTCATCGAGATGGCGCGCGGCGTCCTCGCGCCGAGCTGAGCGCCGTGAAGCTCATGAAGCTCTCCTCGTGAACAGCTGGCCCGATGTCCTGTCGGCACTCGTCGCCGGGCAGGACCTCGACTCCGATGCCACCACGTGGGCGATGGAGGAGATCCTGTCGGGCAATGCGACACCGACCCAGATCGCCGGATTCGCGATCGGTCTGCGAAGCAAGGGCGAGACCCTTCAAGAGGTACAAGGCCTGGTCGACTCGATGTACCACCACGCGACGCCGCTGAACGTCGACGGCCGGGTCGTCGACATCGTCGGCACTGGCGGCGACCGCGCAAGGACGGTGAACATCTCGACGATGTCGGCGGTCGTCATCGCCGGTGCGGGCATCCCGGTGGTCAAGCACGGCAACCGCGCGGCGTCGAGCGCCAGCGGATCGGCCGACGTGCTCGAGCAGCTCGGCGTACGCCTGGATGTGCCGGCCACCAGGATCCTCGAGGTCCTGCAGGCCACCGGCATCACGTTCTGCTTCGCGCCGGTGTTCCACTCATCGTTCCGGTTCACCGCCGTGCCTCGTCGTGAGCTGGGCATCCCGACCGTGTTCAACTTCCTCGGCCCGCTGACCAACCCGGCTCGACCGAGCGCGATGGCCGTCGGGGTCGCCGATGCCCGCATGGCGCCACTCATGGCCGGAGTGCTGGCGCGGCGGGGTGCCGACGGATTCGTCTTTCGCGGCGATGACGGGTTGGACGAGATCACCACGACCACGACATCGCGTGTGTGGGTGGCCGACGGTTCGACCGGAGACTTCTCCGAGGATGCGATCGATCCCCGGGCATTCGGCTTCGACTACACGCCTGGGTCCGACCTGACCGGGGGAGACGCCGCGTTCAACGCCAAGGTCTTCGAGCGGATCCTCGCTGGCGAGGTCTCATCCGTACGGACGGCTGTGCTGCTCAACGCCGGAGCCGGCATCGCCGCGCACGAGGCAACCGGTGCGGATCTCGAGACACGGCTTCGTGCCGGGATCGAGCGGGCCACGGAGTCGATCGACTCCGGTGCCGCGAAGCGGGTGCTCGACACCTGGGCGCGTACGACCCAGACGCTCGTCTGATCGGGGTCGGTCTAGAGCCCGATGCTGAACGCCTGCTCCAGATCGTGCTGCGAGAAGGTCTGGAACGCGATCTGGGTCTGCGTCGACAAGACACCGTCGACCTTGTTGAGCTGATCGGCGACGACGGATGCCACATCGTCGACCTCGCGCACACGCACCATCGCCAACAGGTCGAGATCGCCGGTCACCGAGTAGACCTCGCTGACTCCGTCGATGTCGGCGATCTGTTCGGCGATCTCGGACAGTCGGGAGACATCGGCCTGGATGAAGACAATTGCGGTGATCACGACGCCAGCGTAGTGCTGCCTGGGGGCCGTCGACCACACCTAGCCAGGGCGCTGAAGCTGTTGCCAGCTGCTGTCGGCCCGCTCGAACGGGACCAGGTGACGTGCCCCGCTCTGCAGCGGCGTGTGCCACGTGCCACGGACCATCCGAAGTCCGGGAAGGGCGAGCCAGCGGAGCAGGCACTCGGTCTCCTCGACCGTTGCCGCGGGCGCCGGACCGAAGCCGGGCGAAACGGTCTCGGCGGTGGCCAGCAGTGCGTCGACCCATCCGCTGGGGTGCATCCCACGCGGAAGGATGCCTGCGGCCGCGAGTCGTCCGAAGCGGATCACGTGGACCTCCCAACCTTCGGGATGTGGCGCGGCAGCGACGAGCTCGGGCTGTTCTGTCAGCTCACGCAGACGTTGGGTGCGGACCGTCGCGCGCAAGAACCCGGTCAACCGGTCGCGCCAGATGGCGGCATCCTCGAATCGTTCGTGACGCGCGAGCTCGACCATGCGGGACCGGATCGACAGCACGAGGTCTTCGGGGTCGGCCGTCATGGCCCGCTGCACGCGCGAGACTTCCAACGCGTAGACCTCGGGCTCGGCTGAGCCATCGCAGGGCGACAGGCAGTGGCCCATCTCGGCAAGCGCGCAGGGTGACTTGCGCGACCGTGCCGCGAGTCGCGGTGTGCACTGCCGGATGCGGAACGAGTCGTGGAGTGCGGTCAGTGCCCCGTCGGCGGCCAGGCGGCCGCGGAACGGGCCTATGTAGTCGGCGTCGTCGTCGAGAACCGCCCGGACGATGGAGAGCCGGGGCCAGGGCTCTCGGGTGAGCTTGATCCAGGTGAGCTTCTCCGGGAACTTGGACCGACGGTTGTAAGGCGGCCGATGCCGCGCGATGAGCCGCAGCTCGCGTACCTGCGCCTCCAGCGCGGTCGCGCACACGATGCCCTCGATGCGCTGGGCCAGCATGACCATCTCGC
>JAWWPE010000151.1:0-2957 GCA_033850895.1 Nocardioidaceae bacterium
TGCTCGACGCCGCCAACCTGTTGCCCGGCGAGATGGTGCACATCGTCGACATCGACAACGGCGAGCGCCTGGTCACCTACACGATCGCCGGCGAGCGAGGCTCCGGCGTGATCGGCATCAACGGCGCAGCTGCCCGACTCGTGCACCCCGGCGATCTGGTCATCCTGATCGCGTACGGGCAGATGGAAGACGCCGAGGCCCGTGAGTTCGAGCCGAGCGTGGTGTTCGTCGACGCCGACAACCGGATCATCGGGACCGGCCACGACCCCGCCGAGGCGCTCCCCGGCAGCGGCCTGATCCGCGGCGACGTGGTCGACAACCCGCTCGTGCTGCACGGATGAGCGAAAAGCGATGAGCGAGCGCCAGCGAGCGAACAATGGGACAGCGGCATGAGCCTGCTCTGCCTGGACGTCAGCAACAGCCACACCACGATCGGCGTCTTCGACGGTGAGAAGCTGACCGCCCACTGGCAGGTCTCTTCCGACGAGCGCCGCACCGCCGACGAGTGGCAGCTGCTGATCACCGGGCTGGTGTCGCGTGCCGGTGTGGCCGACATCCAGGCGGTCAGCATGTGCTGCACCGTGCCAGCGATCCAGGTCGAGCTGCGAGCGATGCAGGACCGCTACTACGCCGATCTCCCGGTCGCGATCGTCGGTCCCGGGGTCAAGACCGGCGTGCCGATCCACACCGACAATCCGCGCGAGGTCGGCGCCGACCGTATCGCCAACGCCCTCGCTGCCGCCGAGCTCTACGGCGGCCCGGCGATCGTGGTCGACCTCAACGGCACCGCCACGATCTTCGACGTCGTCGATGCCGATAACCGGTATGTCGGTGGTGCCATCGCGCCCGGCGTCGAGCTCTCTCTCGAGGCATTGGCGCGCCGCGGCGCCCAGCTGCGCAGCGTCGAGCTCGCCCTGCCGCGCGATGTGGTCGGCAAGAACACCGTCGAAGCCATCCAGTCGGGTCTCCTGTTCGGTTTCGCCGGGCTCGTCGACGGCATCGTCGAGCGCATCATCGACTCGCTCGGCGAAGACCCCGACCACGTCACGGTCATCGCGACCGGCTCATACCCCGAGGCCGTGATCGACCAGTGCTCCACGATCACCACCCGCGACCCGCTGCTGACCCTCACCGGCCTGCGCCTGATCCACGAGAAGAACACCGACTGACCAGCCACTAGGCTTGCCCCTTGTGAGCGACGCGACCAGCACCCCTGCCCCCGAGGACGACCTCCCCGAGCAGATGCGCGTACGCCTGGACAAGCGTCAGCAGCTCCTCGACGCGGATGTCGAGCCCTATCCGGTGGTCGTCGACCGGACCCACAGCCTCAAGCAGATCACCACGACGTACGACGCGGAGGCGCTCGGCCCCGATGTGCAGACCGGCGACATCGTGTCGGTCACCGGACGGGTGATCTTCGTACGCGGCACCGGCAAGCTGGTGTTCGTCGTGCTCCGCGAGGGCGACGGCACCGAGCTGCAGGCGATGATCTCGCTGGCCGGTGTCGGCGAGGAGCGCCTCGCGGCGTTCAAGTCGCTGGTCGACATCGGCGACCACCTGGCGGTGACCGGCGAGGTCATCACCAGCCGCCGTGGCGAGCTGTCCGTGCAGGCGACGAGCTGGCAGCTGGCCGCCAAGACCGTCCGCCCGCTGCCCAACGAGCACAATCCGCTGTCCGACGAGGCCCGCAGCCGGATGCGGTACGTCGACCTGATCGTGCGACCCGAGGCCCGCGAGAACGTTCGCGTGAAGGCCAAGGTCCTACAGTCCCTGCGGGCAACCCTCGACGCCCGCGAGTTCATCGAGGTGGACACCCCGGTGCTCCAGCACACCAACGGCGGTGCCGCGGCGCGGCCGTTCCGGACCCACATCAATGCGTTCGACGAGGACATGTTGCTGCGCATCGCCCTCGAGCTTGACCTCAAGCGTGCCGTCGTCGGCGGTGTCGAGAAGGTCTACGAGATCGGCAAGACGTTCCGCAACGAGGGCGTCGACAACACCCACAACGTCGAGTTCCTGATGCTCGAGGCGTACGAGGCCTACGGCTCCTACGACACCATGGCCGACGTCATGCGTGACCTGGTGGTCAACGCCGCCCGGGCCGTTGGCAAGACGGTGGTGCCGGCGCGCGACGGTGGCGAGATCGACCTGGAGGCTCCGTGGCGACGCGCGTCGATCCACGAGCTCGTTGCCGAGGTGACCGCCGAGCAGGTCGATGAGGCAACGACCGTGGACGCGTTGATCGCCCTGGCGGCCAAGCACGACGTGACCCTCCAGCCACAGTGGGACGCCGGCGAGATCGTGCTCGAGCTGTTCGAGAAACTTGTCGAGCACACCCTGATCCAGCCCACGTTCGTGTGCGACTACCCGGAGTCCGTACGCCCGCTCGCCAAGAAGCACCGCACCAAGCCGGGGCTCGTCGAGGCGTGGGACATCGTCATCAACGGCGTCGAGCTGGGCGTCGCATACTCCGAGCTCAATGATCCGGTGATCCAGCGCGAGCGGCTCGAGGAGCAGTCCCGGCTGGCCGCCGCGGGCGATCCCGAGGCGATGGACGTCGACGAGGACTTCCTGCGCGCGATGGAGTTCGGCATGCCGCCGCAGGGTGGCTTGGGCCTCGGCGTCGACCGGCTGGTCATGTTGCTGCAGGGCATCGGCATCCGTGAGGCAATCCTGTTCCCGGCTTCCCGCGCCGAATAGCGCGTTCTGCCGACAGCGAACTAGGGAACGCCGGTGACCCGGTGACGGTTGGGTAACACATATGGACTTCGACCGTGCAGATTTCCATACCCGACTAAACTGAGTGGATAGTCCAGCAGAGGGGGACGCAATGTTCGAAAGATTTACCGACCGTGCTCGTCGCGTGGTCGTGCTTGCCCAAGAAGAGGCACGCATGCTCAGCCACAACTACATCGGCACGGAGCACATCCTCCTTGGCCTGATCCACGAGGGTGAGG
>JAWWPE010000340.1:0-4020 GCA_033850895.1 Nocardioidaceae bacterium
CTGCACTTCGTCGTCGAGGGCGAGGGCGCCGACAGTGTCCCGCGCGACGAGACCCACTTGGTCGTACGCGCGATGCACGCGGCCTTCGACGTGCTGGGGGAGCGGCCGCGCGGCCTTCGCCTGCACTTTCGCAATGCGATTCCGCACGGTCGGGGCCTTGGCTCATCGGCTGCTGCCATCGTCGGCGGCATCATGCTCGCTCGCGCGCTGGTGGTGGACGGGGCGGCTCGGCTCGGTGACTCAGCGGCATACCAGCTGGCCACCGATCTCGAGGGCCACCCCGACAACGTTGCGGCGGCGTGCTTCGGAGGTCTCACGGTCGCCTGGATGGACGGCGCAGCCGCGGGAGTCGAGCGTCTCGACTCCACGGAGCGGGTCACCGTGTTCGTACCCCCAGATGCGGTGTCGACCGAACGGGCCCGGGGGTTGCTGCCCGACCAGGTTCCGCATCGCGACGCCGCTTACAACGCCGGTCGCGCGGCACTGCTCGTGGTGGCGCTGACCTCGGCACCGGAGCGCCTGCTCGCCGCGACCGAGGACCGGCTCCACCAGGCGTACCGCTCCGAGGCGATGCCGGAGTCGTACGCCCTCATGGAGTCGCTGCGCGCTGACGGAGTCGCGGCGATCATCTCCGGAGCCGGTCCCACGGTGCTGGCCTTCGGGCACGGAGTGTCCGGGCGGGCGCCGGACGGGTGGCGGGCGCTCGAGCTGGGTGTTGATCCCGAGGGTGCACGCATTCTCGCAACCTGAGCCGAGCGGAATGCCGTACGCGCTGTTGGTGTTATGGTGGATGAGTCGGAGTCGAGTCCATACTCCCCGACAGTGACAAGCAAGTAGTAGTGCCATTCAAGCGCCCGTCGGATACGGGCAAGCCATCTGTGATTCGGGATTTCCCGACCGCTGGCCTATGGCCTCATCTAAGGAAAATACGTGACTGAAACCACCACGACACCTGACACCCTCGCTCCGGCTGCAGAAGCAGCATCGGAAGCCCCCAAGAAATCTGGCGGCGGACTGGGTGGCAAGGTGCTCGCCGAGCTCCAGGAAATCGCTGGCGGTCTCGGCATCACCGGCGCCGACAAGATGCGCAAGGGCGCCCTCATCGACGCCATCAAGATTGCCCGCGGAGACGCCGGCACCTCGACCAAGGCTGCGGTCGCCAGTGCGGCGCCCAGCAAGATCGACACCAGCAAGGGCGATGCCGCCGTGATCGACGACGCCCCGCGCGCCGCCAAGAACGGCGAAGCCAAGAACGGCGAGGCCAAGAACGGCTCGTCGGATGTGCAGGCCAAGGACGCCGGCACCAAGGACTCAAAGGAATCGAAGGACAAGGACGCCGGCGACAAGGACTCCAAGGACTCCAGTCCCAAGGATTCGGGCTCGAAGGACGCCGACGAGTCCGACGACGACGGCAACCAGCGCGGCGGCCGCAACCAGGGCAACCGCAACCAGGGCAACAACAACCGCAACCAGAACAACGGCAACGCCCGCAACCAGAACAACAACGGCGGCGGCAACAACCGCAATCAGGGCAACAACAACGGTGGCGCCAACAACTTCGACGAGGACGACGAGTTCGGCACCGGCCGCCGTCGCAATCGTCGCGGACGCAACCGCAACCAGGGTGGCGGCCGCATGGAGGCTGAGCCGACGTTCACCGAGGACGATGTCCTGGTGCCCGCAGCCGGCATCCTCGACATCCTCGACAACTACGCGTTCGTGCGTACGACCGGCTACCTCCCCAGCGAGAACGACGTCTATGTCTCGCTGACGATGGTCCGCAAGTGGGGCCTTCGCCGTGGTGACGCGGTGATGGGCCAGGTGCGCCAGCCCCGTGAGGGCGAGCGCAAGGAGAAGTTCAACCCGATGGTCCAGATCGAGTCGGTCAACGGCATGACGGTCGACGAGAGCGTCAAGCGCGTCGAGTTCGCCAAGCTGACTCCGCTCTACCCGTCGGAGCGGCTGCGCCTCGAGGGTGAGGCCGGCGGCATCACCGGTCGGGTCATCGACCTGGTCGCGCCGATCGGCAAGGGCCAGCGTGGTCTGATCGTCTCGCCGCCCAAGGCCGGCAAGACCATGATCATGCAGCAGGTTGCCAACGCGATCACCGAGAACAACCCCGAAGTCCACCTGATGATCGTGCTCGTCGACGAGCGCCCTGAAGAGGTCACCGACTTCCAGCGCACCGTCAAGGGCGAGGTCATCGCCTCGACGTTCGACCGCCCCGCCGGCGACCACACCACGGTGGCCGAGCTCGCGATCGAGCGGGCCAAGCGGCTGGTCGTGCTGGGCCACGACGTCGTGCTGCTGCTCGACGGAATCACCCGCCTGGGTCGCGCCTACAACCTCGCTGCTCCGGCGAGCGGACGCATCATGTCCGGTGGCGTCGACTCCTCGGCGCTCTACCCGCCCAAGAAGTTCTTCGGCGCGGCTCGCAACATCGAGGACGGCGGCTCGCTGACGATCCTCGCCACCGCGCTGGTCGAGACCGGCTCGCGCATGGACGAGGTCATCTTCGAAGAGTTCAAGGGCACCGGCAACTGGGAGCTCCGTCTGCGCCGCGACTTCGCCGACAAGCGGATCTTCCCGGCGATCGACGTCGACGCGTCGAGCACCCGCCGCGAAGAGCTGCTGATGGCCAAGGACGAGCTCGCCGTCGTCTGGAAGCTCCGCCGGGTCCTGTCGGGCCTGGAAGGCCAGCAAGGTCTCGAGCTCATCCTCGACAAGCTCAAGAAGACGAGCAACAACGTCGAGTTCCTGATGCAGATCAACACCACGCTGCCGCAGGGCACCAGCAACGGCAGCTGAACCTCGTACGTACGACAGCCCCGGCGTCCCTCGCGGACGGCGGGGCTGTCTGCGTCCAGCATTCCGTCCAGCGGTAGTTGAACAGCGCACTAGGCTGTCGGCATGACCACTGCGTACGATTTCTCAGCCACCGCGATTGACGGCACCGATCGGTTGCTCGCCGACTACAAGGGCAAGGTCCTGCTCGTCGTCAACACCGCGACCCAGTGCGGTTTCACCCCGCAGTTCAAGGGCCTCGAAGAGGTCTATCAGGAGTATGTCGACCGCGGTCTCGTCGTCCTCGGCTTCCCTTGCGACCAGTTCGGCCACCAGAACCCCGATGGCGATGAGGCCACCGCGACATTCTGTGAGAAGAACTTCGGCGTGACGTTCCCGCTGTTCTCCGAGATCGAGGTCAACGGCGACAACGCCCACCCGCTCTACAAGTGGCTGAAGGAAGAGAAGGGCGGCGTCGGTCCCAGCAAGATCAAGTGGAACTTCACCAAGTTCCTGATCGACACCGAGGGCAATGTCGTCAAGCGCTACGGCTCGGCCACCAAGCCCGAGAAGATCAAGGGCGACATCGAAAAGTTGCTGCCGGCGTAGGTCTTTTCGCACCTGTGCACATCCGGCATTCGACGAAATTTTGTGTCGGTGGCGACCTCTAGATTTGAGGTATGAGCACAGGCGTCGATGCAGGTCAGGTGATCCTCGACAGGATCGCCGAGCTTGAGGTCATGCGCGCGCGTGCGGAGGCTGAGACTGCCGCTCTGATGTTGGAGTTCGCCGATCTTCGACGTGCTGAGGCTGAGCGTCAGCAGGACCCGCGGTTGCGGGATCTGGAGATCGGTTTCGCCACCGATGAGCTGGGGGTGGCGTTGCATCAGCCGACCCGGACGGTGCAGTGCAGGTTGGCGGAAGCCCGCCGCGTCCGGGACGCGTTGCCGCGGACTTGGTCGGCGTTTGTTGCGGGTCGGATCGATACCTACCGGGTGTCGTTGATTGCGTCGGCGACGGTGAAGCTGACAACCGACCTCAACCTGATCCATCTCGATCATGAGATCGGTGATTATGCCGCGACCCACACCACCGCTCAGTTGAAGGGCAAGCTGAACCGGTTCGTGGCCCGGTGGGAGGCCACCGACGCCGCCGTCACCGAGGAGCGGTCCAAGCGTGGTGTGTGGTTGAACCACCAGGACAACGGCATGACCTACCTGAACGCCTACCTCGCCA
>JAWWPE010000249.1:0-5110 GCA_033850895.1 Nocardioidaceae bacterium
CCTGCCGGCGACAAGGAAGAAGCCGCCTGGGCCAACGTCGGCCCGGTCAACACCGACGACGCACCCGCCGACAAGGCTGAGCCGGCCGAGCCGGCGACCGAGGACAAGCCCGCCGAGACCGACGAGAAGGCCGAGAAGCCTGCCGAGGCCAAAGCCGAATCCCCTGAGGCCGACAAGCCTGTCGAGCAGGCCGACACCCAGACAGCTGACGAGGACGCGGCACCCGACGTGCCTGCCAGCGACAAGGAAGCCGCCGCGTGGGCCAATGTCGGCCCGGTCAACACCGACGACGCACCCGCCGACAAGGCTGAACCTGCCACCGAGGACGAGCCCGCCGAGGCCGACGCCGACCAGGACGACGAGTCGGTCGAGGACAAGGCGGACGACGACGCCAAGGAAGAGGACAAGGCCGAGTCGCCGGCCAAGGACGACGCCGCACCGACGAGCAAGGCGACTGAGGACACCGACGAGACCACCGACACGCGGGTCGGACTCACCGAGGCCGAGAAGAAGGCCGGTCCTCCGACCGGGACCACACCCGCCAACGACGACCCGACCGACGCCGATGAAGGCGACCCGGAGGACGCCGCTCCCGTACCCGAGGCCGAGCCGGCCAAGGAGACCGAGGAGACCGAGACGGAGCAGGCACCGGCCGAAAAGGTGACGAACGTACCTGACGAGAAGGAGCCGGTGGAGGAAGACGCTCGCGAGGAGGAGGCCGCCGAGGCCGAGACCGAGGCCAAGGGCGACACCACTGCCGGGATCGTGGCCGTCGAGGATGCCGAGTCCACCGCCGACCCGGTTTCGGACGACGCGGCACCGCTGAGCGACGCCAACCCGAGTGGCGACGAGCTCAGCAAAGCAGCCACATTCGACACCGATTCCGATGGTGACGATCCGGACGCGGACAAGGACGACGACACCAAGCCCTAGTTGCTCGTACGCTCCGCTCCCGGGCTATTCGGTTGAACTTGGCAACAATATGGAGTCGGCTATTGCGCGGCCATGCGGCGGTGAGTTTGAATCAGGCTCACGCCGGGACGAATCGCGACCCGGCGGTGAATCAAGTTTCGGGGGCAATTTCGTGCAATCACGTCGATTAATCACACTCTCCACTGCCGCCGCGGTGGGTCTCATGATCGTGAGTCCCGCCGTCGCAGCCAGCTCACACCATGGGCATGCGGCCACATCGCCGGTCAAGACCACCAAGGCGCACGAAAGCAAGGGCTTCTACGACGCCCGCCAGGGCACCCGTGCTCAGCAGGCCAAGGCCGCGACGAAGACCCTGCAGAAGGGCACGGCTGCCGACCTCAAGAGCCTTCGCAAGTCGGTCGGCACGGACGCGCAGATCTCCTTCGATCCCGCGACTGGCACCCCGAGCAACGTCGCCAGCGAGGACGGTTACCTCACCGGCAAGTCCTCGGCCTCGGCCGCCGACATCGCGCTCGGCTACGTCCGCAGTCACGCAGCCGACCTCGGACTCTCCTCGTCCGACCTCTCGACGTTCAAGCTGCGCTCGTCCTACACCGATCCACTCGGCACCCGTCACCTGTCCTGGCAGCAGACCGCGCGCGGCATCCCGGTGTTCGGCAACGGCCTGCGGGCACACGTCGACAAGAGTGGCCGACTCATTGCGATCCAGGGCTCGCCGATCGCCGGTCTGGCTGACAAGACCGGATCCGCGCCCGACTCCCCGTCGCTGAGCGCGAGCTCGGCCCGCTCCGGCGCGACCAAGGACGTCGGCGGCAGCAGCCCCTCGGCGACCCAGTCGGGTGGCAGCGGTGCGGCCAAGCCCACCAAGTGGGCCAACGGCGACAAGGCCTCGCTGGTCTGGTTCGTCTCCGGTTCGGGCGTCAAGCTCGGCTGGAACACCTACACCCAGTCCAAGGCCGGAGGCACCTACTCGCACGTCGTTGACGCGTCGAGTGGCAAGGTGCTCTACCGCAACAACCTCGTCGACAGCGACAAGGGCGACGCGTACGTCTATGACAACTACCCGAAGGCGGCCCACGGCGGCACTCCGAAGGCGGTCAACTTCTTCTCGAAGGGCTGGCTGTCCAAGAGCGCCACGTGGCTGAAGGGCGCGGACGCGTACGTCTACTCCGACGTCAACGACAACAACATCGCCGACGAGTCCGAGAAGGCTCCGGTCCCGAGCCTGACGTCGACCAAGCTGCATGCGTTCAGCTCGGCGGCCGACGACTTCTGCACCTCGTTCGTCTGCACGTGGAACCCGAACACGCCCAATTCGTGGAAGACCAACCAGGTCCCGGACGCGGCCAACGCGTTCTACCTGGCGAGCACGTTCCACGACTACCTCAAGAAGGCGCCATTCGGATTCACCGGATCGGCCGGCAACTTCGAGTCCGGCGGCGGCGACCCCGTCCTGCTGCAGACCCTCGACGGTGCCAACACCGACAGCGGTCTTCCCGACCCCGACCACATCGACAACGCCAACATGGCAACACCTCCCGACGGCACCCCGCCGACGATGCAGATGTACCTGTGGCATTTCCCCGGCACGACCGATGACCAGGACCCCTACGTCCCCGGCAGCGGTGCCTTCGATGCGTCGATCCTGTTGCACGAATACACCCACGGACTGTCCAACCGCCTCGTGGTGGACGCCAGCGGCAACTCGACGCTCAACAGCATCCAGGCCGGTTCGATGGGTGAGGCGTGGAGCGACTACTCCGCCGAGGACTACCTCAAGACCCAGGGATTCGTCACCGACAGCAACACCAAGGACGGGGAGATCCTCGAGGGCAAGTACATCACCGGCGGTTCCGGCATTCGTACCGAAGCCATGGACTGCACGGTCGGCCAGGTCTCGTCGCACTGCCCCGCAGGTGGCTACACGTACGGCGACTTCCCGACCATCGGCGGATCGCCCGAGGTGCACGCCAGCGGCGAGGTGTGGGCGCAGACGTTGTGGGACATCCGCAAGAAGTACGGCCACACCAAGGCCGACACGCTGATCACCCGCGGCATGGAGCTCTCGCCGGCTGACCCGACGATGCTCGACATGCGCAATGCGATCCTGCAGGCCGACAAGGTTGCCTACGCCGGGGCCGACGCCAGTGGGTTGTGGGACGTCTTCGCCAAGCGCGGGATGGGCTACTTCGCCGGCGCAGCAGATGGCGGCGACACCCAGCCGGCGCAGGACTTTCACCACCCGCCGTCGGCGGAGCTTCCGCGCGGAACGATGAGTGGCACGGTCTCCGACGCCAACACCGGCGATCCATTGGTCGGCGCCCTGGTGCGCATCACCGGCCATGACTCGGGCTACATCGGCAGCTTCACCGCCGTCACCAATGGCTCAGGTCAATACGGCATCGCCAACCTTCCGCAGGGCACCTACCAGAAGGTGGTCGTCTCCAATGACGGCTACGAGATCGGCACGTCGGCGGTCACGGTCAACGGCGACCGGACCAAGAACTTCAAGATCCGCAAGGATTACGCCGCCTCCAGCGGTGGTGCCGACATCACGGCGGCCAACGGTCCGGACTACACGGCGTACGGGTGTGGACCCGGCGGTGCGATCGACCTGAGCCAGGGCACTGGCTGGGGCAGCACTACCGGCAATGACGCCGGCGACCCGGCCAGCACGATCGTGCCGAAGGCGATCACCGTGAAGCTGCCGTCGAAGATCAACATCAGCGACAGCGCGACGAACACCGCCTTCGCGGTCGACCCCACGGCGACGTGTGGCGACCCGGGCAGCTCGTCGACTGGTGACTACAAGATCGAGGTGTCGCCCGACGGCAGCACCTGGACCACGGCGGTCGACGGCACCGGAGCACACGCCTTCACCGCGGCGAACCGTTACCACTTCGCCAACGTCCCGTCTGCGGTCAACGCCATCGGTGTCCAGTACGTGAGGTTCACGATGCTGGCTCCGCAGGTTCCGGACTTCTCCACGAACTGCCCGGACGGGCCGTACGGCGGTTGCCAGTTCATGGACATGACGGAGCTGGAGGTGTTCGGTTCGCCGACACCTTGACCTGACGACAGGCAGGCAGCACGGCGAGGGCCGGAGGTCGGGACATCGAGTCCCGGCCGCCGGCCCTTCGTTGCGGACGGCGGGGTGCTGCGCCATGCTCACCTGTGTGACCGAGTACAACGCGCTGTCAGGCCGCAGTCTGGAACGAGTGCTCGTGCTCGTCGACGGAGTCTTCGCGATCGTGATGACGCTGCTCGTGCTCGACCTGCGGCTGCCAGAAGCGCACGCGACCACGAGCCACGAGCTGTGGTCACAGCTCACCGATCTGGGCCCGCAGTTCGGTGCGTACCTGCTGAGCTTCTCGATGCTCGGGACGTTCTGGCTCGCCGAGCACACCCTGCTCGGCCACCTGCGTACGTCTGACCGCACCCTGGCCTGGACCGTTTTCACGTTCTTGTTCTTCGTCACGATGTTGCCGTTCGCCGCCTCCACACTGGCTGCCCACACCCACCTCCGGCTCGCGGTGTGGATCTACTGGGCCAATCTGTTGCTGCTGGGGATCGCCCTCGCCTGGCAGCTCATCCATGCCAATCGAGCCGGTCTGGTCGACCCGTCACGCCCTGAGGCTCGACTGGTGTGGAGACGCCTGGTCCTCGCCCAGAGCCTCTACGCCGTGGGCGCCCTGGTCGTCATCATCAGCCCGATCGCCGGCATCATCGTGCTGGCCGTCTGTCAGGTGTTCTTCATGGTCTCGCCGCGGTTGCCGTGGGCGGTATGAACGCTGGCTCGGTCAGCTGGTAGCCGCGACCAGCGGGACCCCGGGTCGATAGGCGAGGTGCAAGTACGACGGTGCGTTCAGCACGACGTAGTCGGCCCGCGCCCCGACGCCGAGGTGGCCCACGTCGGTCCGACGAAGGGCTCTCGCCCCACCGGCGGTCGCCGCCCACACGGCTTCGTCCGGCGTCATGCCCATGTCCCGCACGGCCAGCGCGATGCAGAAGGGCATGCTGGTGGTGAAGCTCGAGCCGGGGTTGCAGTCGGTCGCGAGCGCAACCGTGATGCTCGCGTCGAGGAGGCGCCGGGCGTCCGGGTACGGCTGGCGGGTGGAGAACTCGACGCCCGGCAGCAGCGTGGCGACGGTCGACGAGCCGGCGAGCGCGGCGACGT
>JAWWPE010000318.1:0-4871 GCA_033850895.1 Nocardioidaceae bacterium
GCCGTCGCCGGAGCGCGGAGCACACGCTTGAGGTTCTCGGCTGCCGCGATCTCGAGCTCGGTGGCCAGCGATGGATCGGTGACGCCGCCGAGGTCGATCGCGTTGACATCCATGTGCGAGGCGAGCCACGGCGCGATCTCGGCTGGCGAGCCGGTCAGGATGTTGACGACGCCGCCGGGCACGTCGGAGGTCGCCATGCATTCGGACAGTGTCACGGCCGGCACCGGGAACGTCTCGCTGCCGATCACGACGACGGTGTTGCCGGTGGCGATCGCCGGGGCGATCACGCTGACCAGCCCGAGGAGCGGTCCGGTGGGCGCGACGATCGCCACGACCCCGGTCGGTTCGGGGGTCGAGAGGTTGAAGAACGGCCCCGAGACGGCATTGGCATTGCCGAGCACCTGGACATACTTGTCGGCCCACCCGGCGTACCAGACCACCCGGTCGATCGCGGCGTCGACATACGTGACGGCCTTGGCGTTGGTGAGCCCCTCCGCCTCGCGCAGCTCGGCGATGAACTGCTCGCGGCGCCCCTCCATGACCTCGGCGATGCGATAGATGACCTGGCCACGGTTGTATGGCGTGCGGGCCGCCCAACCGCCGAACGCCTTGCGGGCAGCGAGCACGGCGTCGCGGGCATCCTTGCGGGATGCCTTGGCCATGTTGGCGATGAACTCACCCTTGGAGTCGACGGCCTCGGAGGTGCGGCCCGACTCAGAGCGCGGGAATGCCCCGCCGATGTAGAGCTTGTGCGTCTTGCGTACGCCCACTCTCTCGCTCATGCACTTGCCCCCTGCAGATAGGCGGCGAGGCCGTGGCGTCCGCCCTCGCGGCCGTAACCCGACTCCTTGTAGCCACCGAACGGCGACGACGGGTCGAACTTGTTGAACGTGTTGGCCCACACCACGCCGGCACGCAGCTGGCTCGCCATCGACAGGATGCGCGAGCCCTTCTCGGTCCAGACACCGGCCGATAGGCCGTATGGGGTGTTGTTGGCCTTCTCGACAGCCTCGGCCGGAGTGCGGAACGTCAGGACGGAAAGCACCGGCCCGAAGATCTCCTCGCGGGCGATGCGGTGCGCCTGGGTGACACCGGTGAAGATCGTCGGGGCGAACCAGAAACCGTTGTCCGGGATCTCGCACGGCGCCGACCAGCGCTCGGCCCCTTCGGCGTCACCGACCGCTGACAGCTCCCTGATGCGGGCGAGCTGCTCGGCGGAGTTGATCGCGCCGATGTCGGTGTTCTTGTCGAGCGGATCGCCGAGCCGCAGCGTCGCCATCCGGCGCTTGAGCCGTTCGATGACGTCCTCGTACACGTTCTCCTGCACCAGCAGGCGCGATCCGGCGCAGCAGACGTGGCCCTGGTTGAAGAAGATGCCGCCGACGATGCCCTCGACGGCCTGGTCGAGCGGGGCGTCGTCGAACACGATGTTGGCGGCCTTGCCACCCAGCTCGAGGGTCACCTTCTTGGACGTGCCGGCGACCGAACGCGCGATGGCCTTGCCGACCGCGGTCGAGCCGGTGAACGCGACCTTGTCGACGTCAGGGTGCTCGACGAGGGCCTGACCTGTCGCGCCGGCACCGGTGATGATGTTGACGACGCCCGGCGGCAGATCGGCCTGCTGGCACACCTCGGCGAACAGCAGCGCCGTCAGGGGAGTGGTCTCGGCCGGCTTGAGGACGACGGTGTTGCCCGCGGCCAGCGCCGGGGCGATCTTCCAGGCCAGCATCATGATCGGGAAGTTCCACGGAATGACCTGGCCGGCGACGCCGAGTGCCTTCGGATCAGGTCCGAGTCCAGCGTGACCGAGCTTGTCGGCCCAGCCCGCGTAGTAGAAGAACCACTGCGACACCAGCGGCAGGTCGACGTCGCGCGACTCCTTGATCGGCTTGCCGTTGTCGAGCGACTCCAGCACCGCGAACTCGCGCGAACGCTCAGCCATGATGCGGGCAATGCGGTAGAGGTACTTCGCTCGTTCGCTGCCGGGCAGCTTCGACCACACGGTGTCGTACGCCTTGCGGGCGGCCTTCACGGCGGTGTCGACGTCGGCGGAGGTGGCCTCGGTGATCTCGGCCAGCACCTCCTCGGTCGCCGGGCTGATCGTCTTGAACGAGGTGCCCTTGCCGTCGACGAACTCACCATTGATGAACAGCCCGTAGGAGCTCTTGATGTCGACGATGGCCCGTGACTCGGGCGCCGGTGCGTACTCGAAGGTCTTGCGTTCTGTCGTCATGAGCCTCAGTCCAGCGTGACGTAGTCGGGGCCGGAGTAGTGGCCGGTGAGCATCTTCTGGCGTTGCATCAGCAGGTCGTTGAGCAGGGTGGACGCGCCGAAACGGAACCAGTCGGGATCGAGCCAGTCATCGCCGACGATCTCGTTGACCATCACCAAATACTTGATCGCATCCTTCGACGTACGTATGCCCCCTGCCGGCTTGACCCCGACCTGGCGGCCCGTCTCGGCGCGGAAGTCGCGTACGGCCTCGAGCATCACCAGGGTCACCGGAAGCGTCGCGGCGGGCTGCACCTTGCCGGTGCTGGTCTTGATGAAATCGGCGCCGGCCAGCATCGCCAGCCAGGACGCCTTGCGTACGTTGTCGTAGGTCTGCAGCTCGCCGGTCTCGAAGATCACCTTGAGGTGGGCGTGTGAGCCGTCGGGCCGGGCGCAGGCCTCCTTGGTCGCGACGATCTCGTCGAAGACCAGGTCGACATTGCCCGACAGGAACGCGCCGCGATCGATGACCATGTCGATCTCGTCGGCACCGGCCGCGACCGCGTCGCGGGTGTCGGCGAGCTTGACCTCCAGCGCGGCGCGGCCCGATGGGAACGCGGTCGCCACGCTCGCCACGTGAAGACCACTGTCACCGAGGGTGTCCTTGGCGATTGCCACCATGTCGGGATAGACACAGACCGCCGCGGCCGACGGGCAGGTCGGATCGGTCGGGTCGGGCCGCATGGCCTTGTTGGCCAGTGCGCGCACCTTGCCAGGGGTGTCCGATCCCTCGAGCGTCGTGAGGTCGACCATGGAGATCGCGAGGTCGATCGCCCACTGCTTGGACGTGGTCTTGATCGAGCGCGTACCGAGTCCGGCGGCGCGGGCCTCGAGGCCGACCTGGTCGACTCCGGGCAGACCGTCGAGGGTCTTGCGCAAGGACGCAGTTGCAGTAGGGGCCACCGGTCAAGGTTAGGCCCATTGGCCAATGGCACGAAACTTCCGTACGAGGTTCACCGAGTTGTCATCTGGCGGGCGGCGATTGGCTGTTGACACGCCCTCGTCCGCGGGATGTTCTGGTCACTCACCACCACACTGCTCGCCATCGGGGGATGGAACATGCTCAAAACTGCCAAGATTCGATCCACGGGTGCACGCTGGGCGAGCGCATTCGTCATCGGCTCCACACTCGTCGCGCTGCCTGCGTCGGCCTCGCCATCGGGCGACGGTGTCGTGATCAACGAGATCTACGTCAACGGCGGCAGCACCGGCGCGACCTATCTCAACAAGTACGTCGAGCTCTACAACCCGACCGGCAGGGCGATCGACCTGAGCGGTTGGTCGATTCAATACCGCCCGGCGACCGGGGTGGCGAACTTCAGCGGGGTGACCCCGCTCGGCAACCATCACATCGAGCCGCACGGCACGTTGCTGGTGAGCGGCAACAGCAATGCCGCCAACGGCGCGGCGCTTCCGACGCCTGACGTGGTCGGCACGACCGCCTTCTCGGGCTCGACCGGCACGATCGCGCTCTCGAAGTCCACGACACCGCTGACCGGAGCGCCGTCCGCCGTGCTCGCCGACACCAACCTCGTCGACCTGATCGGCTACGGCACCTCCAACACGTTCGAGACCGCCGTCAAGTCAAGTGGCACCTCTGTCACCTCCTCGCTGCAGCGCACCGCAGGGGCCGACACGGACAACAACAGCGGAGACTTCTCCGCAGGCACGCCGGTGGCCGAGCCGTGCGGTGACACCTGCGACGGCAGCGGCACGCCTGTCGATCCGCCGGTCGACGCCACGATCGAGCAGATCCAGGGCGATGGTCCGACCAGCCCGCTCGCGGGCAAGCAGGTCACCACGACGGGTGTCGTCACCGCCGACTACAGCTCCGGCGGGTTCAGCGGCGCATACATCCAGACCGACGGCACCGGCGGCGACATCGACCTCGGCACCCACACCACCTCCGACGGCATCTTCGTGTTCTCGTCGGCGTTTGCGTCCGCGGTCCACACCGGCGAGCTGGTCAGCGTGACCGGTGGGGTCAGCGAGTTCAACGGCATGACCGAGCTAAGCACGTCGGTCGGCAACTGGAGCGTCCTGGACACCCCGGTCGACGGCGTGAAGCCCGCCACCGTCTCGTTCCCGATGAGTGAGGCTCAGCGCGAGTCGTTCGAAGGCATGCTGCTGCTCCCGCAGGGCCACTACACGATCACCAACAACTACACGACCAATCAGTACGCCGAGATTGGCCTCGCCTCCGGCACCAAGCCGCTCGAGGCGGCCACCAACGTCGCACGTCCGGGCACCGCGGCGTACGACCAGGCGGTGGCCGACAACGCTCGCTCGCTGGTGACCCTCGACGACGGATCGAGCCTCAACTTCCTGTCCGCCGCCAACCAGGGCACGCCGGTGCCTTGGCTGACTCCTGACAACGAGGTACGTGTCGGCGATCCCACGACGTTCGACGATCCAGTCGTGCTCGACTATCGCAACGACCTGTGGAAGCTTCAGCCCACCCAACAGCTCACTTCCGGCGGTGACGAGCCGGTGACCTTCGGCAACACCCGCACGGCAGCGCCGAAGGACGTCGGCGGCGCGATCCGACTCGCGACGTTCAACGTGCTCAACTACTTCACGACAACGGGCGAGGACTACAC
>JAWWPE010000370.1:0-6197 GCA_033850895.1 Nocardioidaceae bacterium
CTCGCGAGTCCCAGCTCGGCGGCGCGCTCGCCGGTGAACGACTCGCCGGTCATGGCCAACCGCATCGCGACATCGGCGGGCAGGAGCTCGCTGAACGGAACCGTGCCGGCCATGTCGGGTACGAGACCCCACTTGGCCTCCAGGATCGACCAGGTCGCATCCGGCGTCGTGAAGCGGAAGTCGGCACCGGCGGCCAGCTGCACCCCGGCGCCATAGCAATGACCGTGGACCACGGCGATGACCGGCACCGGCAGATCCCGCCAGATCGCGACGACCTTCTGGAACGTGTTGACGTTGCGCGGACCGGCGAAGAAGAACCGCGCGACCCGACGCTTGTTCTTGAACGCGGCGCCGAAGTCGAGGCCGGCGCAGAACGACCGGCCCTTGCCCTGGAGCACCACGGCGCGAATCTCGCGATTGCCCTTCAAGGCCTGGGCCGCCTCGATGAGCTCCTCGATCAGCTCGAGGTCGACGCCGTTGAGCTTGTCTGGCCGGTTGAGCCATACGTAGGCAATCGGTCCGTCGATCTCGGTCAGCACGCGCGGCTCGGTCATCCGGCAAGGTTATCGGTCCGCGAATCGGCCAAGAATGTTGCAAAGCACAGATGTTTGAAATCGCAACCGCAGGGCACATAGCCGCCATGGTCAACGTCAAGCGGCTCCCCCTACCCCTGATGGACGTCTACGAGTGGCAGTACGACGGCGCCTGCCACGGCGCGGATCCCAGCGTCTTCTTCTCGCCTGAGGCCGAGCGTGGCGCCAAACGCGAACGTCGCGAAGAGGCCGCAAAAGCGTTGTGTCGCCGTTGCCCGGTGATCGATCAGTGCCGCCAGCACGCTCTTCAGGTGCAGGAGCCGTACGGCGTGTGGGGTGGGCTCAGCGAGTCAGAGCGAGCCGCCCTCGTCGGACAGCGCGCACACAGCATCGCCAGTTGACCGGTCCGGGTTCGCGACGCCTCGGGGGCGACGCGGGCCACACCGACAACCAAGGAGTTCTCATGCCCACCCTCACCGGCAAGAAGATCGCGTTCCTGACCTCACAGGTCGGAGTCGAGAAGGCCGAGCTGGAGTCGCCCTGGCAGGCCGTGGTCGACGCCGACGGCGAACCCACTCACATCGCGCCGGAGTCCGATGCCGTCCAGTCGATGGTCGGTGATGTGGACAAGGACCGGACGTTCGACCCTGACGTCACTGTCGCCGAGGCGTCGGCCGACGACTACGACGCGTTGGTCATCCCTGGCGGCACGGTCAACGCCGACAAGTTGCGCGCCGATGAGTCATCGGTCGCCTTGGTGAAGGCGTTCGCCGAGGCCGGCAAGCCGATCGCGGCGATCTGCCACGGACCGTGGGCGTTGGTCGAGGCCGGACTGCTGAGCGGCAAGACGTTGACCTCGTACCCCTCGCTGCAGACCGACATCAAGAACGCCGGTGGCAGCTGGGTCGACGAGGAGGTCGTGCACAGTCCCGACAACGGCTGGGACCTCGTGACGTCGCGCAATCCCGACGACCTCGACGCCTTCAACGCCAAGCTCACCGAGATCTTCGCCAAGAACTGAGGTTCGCCATGACGACCAACAAGCCCAGCACGTCCGCCAAGATCCTGTATCGACCGGTCGGCATGATCACCTCGCTGCTCGGCGGTCTCTTGGCCAGCCTGGTGTTCAAGCAGGTGTGGGAACACGTACGCCGGGGCGATCACCCCGACCCGCCCAAGCCGCTGGAGTCCGAGTACGACCTGAAGGAGATCGTGCTGGCCGCAGTCCTGCAGGGTGCGATCTTCGCGGGCGTTCGCGCCGTGATCGATCGCCAAGGTGCGCGGGCGTTCCAGCGGGCGACCGGGGAGTGGCCCGGGTCGTAGGCGTGCCTAGGCTGGGGGCACTCTGCGAAAGGTATGACTCATGAGCTCCAGCACCGCAGCACGAGACCTGCTCACCGATGCCTTCGGGCGAATCGGCGAGGGTGCCCGCAACGTCATCGACGGACTCAGTCCAACTGAGCTGAGCCAGCGCCTGGCTCCCGGGGCCAACACCATCGCCTGGCTGGTCTGGCACCTCGCCCGCGTCCAGGACAGTCACATCTCCGAGGCCGCGGGCACCGACCAGGTCTGGACGTCGGCCGGCTGGCAGAAGCGCTTCGGGCTGCCCTTCGACGCGGGCGTCACCGGCTATGGCCAGTCCACCGACGAGGTCGGCCAGGTCAACGTCGACGCTGACCTGCTCGGCGGGTACGTCGCCGCGGTCGTCGAGACCACGTTGGCCGACGTCGAGCACCCCACCGCCGACGACCTCGCGCGCATCGTCGACGACTCCTGGGATCCGCCGGTGACCCTCGGCGTACGCCTGATGAGCGTCATCGGCGACGACCTCAAGCACCTCGGCCAGGCCGAATTCATCCGCGGCCTGATCTGAGACGGGAGGGGGGAGCCGTCGCCTCCGCAAGCTCCGGCTCCTCCCAAATCCACCATGCCTATAGATGGGGCAGGGCCCCCAACGAAAAGCGTGTCGGGGGCCCTGCTCCATCTGTGCGCGAGGGGGGATTTGAACCCCCACGCCCTTGCGGACACTGGCACCTGAAGCCAGCGCGTCTACCATTCCGCCACTCGCGCATACGGTCCCGGCGAGTGTGCCCAGGACCGAGGAATGAGTCTAACAGGCTGAAATCCGGTGCGATTCGTCACGCCCGCCCCCTCGGGCCCGGGCACCCTTCCGTGTCTCCCGATACGATCGCAGGGAAACTACGGCGGCGACAGGAAGGCGGAGGCAGATGGCGGGGGTGTTGCAGCGATTCGAGCAGAGACTCGAGGGAGCGGTGACTGGCGCCTTCGCCCGCGCGTTCCGCAGTGCCGTGCAGCCCGTCGAGATCGCCGCCGCCCTGCAGCGCGAGATCGACAACTCGGCCCACATCCTGTCCCGCGAGCGGATGCTCGTACCCAATGACTTCACCGTCGAGCTCTCGCCGACCGACTTCGAGCGGCTCGCGCCGTTCAGCGGCACCCTGGCCAGCGAGCTGACGACCCTCGTGCAGGAACACGTCACCGAGCAGCGTTACACGTTGACCGGCCCGCTCAAGATCGAGTTCCTCCAGACCGGCGAGCTGAGCACCGGACGTTTCCGCGTACGTTCGCGCACCAACGCGTCCGTCACCCCCGTCCGGGGCCAGCGAATGACCGAGACCGCGATCCGCTCGTCCGACGTCGTCATCGAGGTCAACGGGATGAAGCACCCGCTGTCGCCCCCCGGCGTCGTCATCGGCCGCGGCAACGAAGCGGACCTCAAGATCGACGATCCCGGCATCTCCCGGCGGCACGCCGAGATCACGATCCAGGAAGGCGAGGGCGGCGCCGTCGTCACGGTGACCGACCTCAACTCCACCAACGGCGTCGTGCTCAACGGTCACAAGGTCGCCAGTGGGGCGGTCGTCGACGGTTCGGAGATCCGCCTGGGCAACACGATCATCGTCGTACGCATGCCGGTGGTGTCCTGATGTCAGAGCTCACCCTCACGCTGATCAAGATCGGCTTCCTGGCGGTGCTGTGGCTGTTCGTGCTCTCTGCGGTCTCCGTCATCCGCTCCGACATCTTCGGCGCGAAGGTGACACCCGCCGCCCGGCCGGCGAAGTCCAAGGCCAAGCCCACGACGAAGTCGCGCAAGCCCGCCCGCGGGGTGCCGACGAAGCTCCAGGTCATCGACGGTCCGAACATGGGCCAGAGCGTGCCACTGGGTGACACGCCGATCCTGCTCGGCCGCGGCACGGACGCGGCGATCCGGCTCGATGACGACTACGTCTCCACCCGCCACGCCCGCTTCGCCACCAACGGCGAGCAGTGGTTCGTCGAGGACCTCGGCTCCACCAACGGCACCTACCTCGGCAGCCAGCGCATCACGTCCCCCGTCCCGATCGGTATCGGCATCCCTGTCCGCCTCGGCAAGACCATCGTCGAGCTCCAGAAGTAGCCCATGACCTCACTGACCTATCGCTACGTGGCGCTCACCGACACCGGCCTGCGACGTCCTCACAACGAGGACTCGGGCTACGCCAGCAGCCGGCTTCTGGTCGTCGCCGACGGTATGGGTGGTGCCGCCGCTGGTGAGCTCGCCTCGTCCGAGACGATGCACGTCATCCGCGAGCTGGACCGCGACCTCGACGTCGACGCGATGACCGCGATGGAGGGCGCCGTCGACAGCGCCAATGCCCGCCTCGCCGCGCTGATCGCCGAGGACCCGGCCGTCGAAGGCATGGGCACCACCCTCGAGGCGATGCTCTGGGACGGTGAGAAGCTCGCCGTCGCACACCTCGGGGACTCCCGGGCATACCGGCTGCGTGGCGGCGTGCTCGAGCAGATCAGCACCGACCACACGTTCGTCCAGGCGCTGGTCGAGGAAGGCAAGATCACGCCTGAGGAAGCCCGCGTCCACCCGCACCGCAACCTCATCGTGCGGGCGATGCTGGGCCGAGACGACAACGCCGCCGACCTGAGCTGGATCCAGCCGATGCTCGGCGACCGCTACCTGCTGTGCAGCGACGGCCTCAGCGACATGGTCGACGACGAGACCATCCGCGGCGCGCTCGGAGCCGAGACGATCGACTTCGCGGCCACCGAGCTCGTACGCCTTGCGCTCGAGGGTGGCGGCTACGACAACGTCACCGTGGTGATCGCGGAGTTCGTCGAGGCGGGCACCGAGCCGGAAGGGAACTTGTCTTCCGCCGATGGTCAGCCCCAGCTGGTCGGCGCCGCGGCGAGTCAGCCCCGCCCACGCACCGGCAAGGGCTCCGTCGACACCAGGGAGGCCTCGTCACTCGATCCCGAGGAGCTGCGTTACGCGCCGCGACCGCCGAGCCGACTGCGTTGGCTGCGCTGGACGCTGGTCGGTGTCCTGGTCGCAGCGATCATCGGTGCCGGTGCGGCTTTCACCTACCACTGGTCCCAGACTCAGTACTTCGTCGCGTCTCACGACGGCAAGGTCACGATCTTCAAGGGAGTCCAGGCCAATGTCCCCGGCATCAAGCTCCAGCACGTCGAGCAGGTCACGGACGTCGTGGTCACCTCGCTGCCGGAGTACCGCCGCGAGCAGGTGCGTGCCGGCATCGAGGCGTCAAGCAAGGCCGACGCCCAGCAGATCGTCGCCAATCTGAGCCAGTTCGCGGTCGCCCCGACGCCCAAGCCGTCGCCGTCGCCGACCAAGAAGAAGAAGAGCTCCAAGACGACGAACACGGTATGGCGGCGATGACGACACCGGCGTGGGTTCCGCGCAAGCGGCGCGGCGCCGAGTTCTTCCTGACGGTCCTGGCGGTGGCCATAGGCATCGGTGCGTACGCCTCCGTCGGACTCGGTGCCGAGGGTCGCATCCCCGCTGACACCTACAAGCTCGGCGCGGGACTGATCGTCGTCGCCGTGGCGACCCACCTGATCGTCCGACGCGTGGCGCCCTATGCCGACCCGGTCCTGTTGCCGCTCGTGATTGCTCTGAACGGTCTCGGCCTGGCGATGATCTACCGCATCGACATCGGCTGCAAGAACGTCTGCCTCGGCGGTGCGTACTCCCCGCTCGCCAACGCCCAGCTGATGTGGACCAGCATCGGGATCATCGGGTTCGCCACCGTGCTGCTGCTCGTCCGCGATCATCGCCGTCTGCAGTCGATGACCTACACGTTCGGCCTGTTGGCCATCGGGCTGCTGATCCTGCCGCTCGTTCCGGGCATCGGCCGCAACATCCGCGGGGCGCGCATCTGGATCGGTCTCGGTCCGTTCAGCTTCCAGCCCGGCGAGGCCGCCAAGGTGTGCCTGGCGATCTTCTTCGCGGGCTACCTGGTGGTCAAGCGCGACGCCCTCGCGCTCGCCGGCCGTCGTGTGATGGGCATCGACCTCCCGCGCGGGCGCGACCTCGGGCCGATCCTCGCCGGTTGGCTGATCAGTGTCGGCATCCTGATCTTCCAGCGCGACCTCGGCTCGTCCCTGCTGTTCTTCGGGTTGTTCGTCGTCATCCTCTACGTCGCCACCGAGCGAGCCGGCTGGCTGCTGGTCGGCGGCGGGTTGTTCGTGTTCGGCGCGTACTTCAGCTATCTCAGCTTCGGCTACGTCCGCGTGCGATTCGATGCCTGGCTCCATCCATTCGCCGATCCGGATCGCAACGGGCAGATCATCAACGGGTTGTTCGGCCTCGCACACGGCGGGGTACTCGGGCAGGGACTCGGGCAGGGC
>JAWWPE010000375.1:0-3592 GCA_033850895.1 Nocardioidaceae bacterium
CTGGCAAAGCCGGCCGACTCGACTGCCGACGCGGTGGGGGCGTCACGTTGCGGGTCGGCGGCAGCGGCTGTGCCGGCACCGTGTTGACTGCGGCACTTCAGCTCTCTGAGCAGCCAACCAAGCGCGAATCCGAGCACGGCGGCGAGCACCAGCCATACGACGATCTCACCGATGGTGTATCCGGACATGGGTCAGTTCTCCTCTACGGCGAAGTCGACACGGCGGTAACGCTTGGCGAAGGGATCGCCGCCGGATTTCTTGGCGGAACCGAAGCTCCGGGACGAGATGCGATCAGAATCGAGACCGGCGCTGAGGAGGTACGCCTTGACGGCCGCCACGCGGTGTTCGCTCAGGACCATTCCACGAGCGGGATCGGACGGGCCGGCATGGCCACCGGCCTCGAGGTTGATGCCGGCATTGCGTTTCAGGACATCGACGACCCGATCGAGTGTCGCGCGGTTCTCGGCCGACAACGTCGAGCTGCCCCGGTCGAAGTAGAGGGTCGCGGAGTTGAGCACCTCGGCATCGTCGGAGTCCAGTGTGCCGGGGTTGACGGTGAGGGTGCTGTCAACGGTGAGGTCGGGTACGGCGTCCGCGACGATCGCCTTTGCCCGGTCTGCGCCGACCCGGCTCTCGATGCTGCCGCCGATCTGGATCGTGGCACCACCGCCGATGGCGAGCTTGAGATTCCTGACCACGACGAGGTCACCGAAGACCTCAGGGAGCTCATAGAACCAGTCGGCCGCATCGACGCGCGGATCGACCTTGAAGTCACCCGACACGGTGCCGCCGAACGCCTCGGCCGCCGCAGTCTTGAGGTCGGCAGCGACCTGTGCGCTCGGAACGACGCCGCTGATCGTGGCGCCGACGTCGGAGCGGGAGAACGTCATCGAAGGCTCGGAGGGGGCTGCCGGAATCGTCGGAGGAGCACTCGGAGGGCCGGTGAACTTCGCCCAGCGGACACCGTTGACCCCTTCGACCACCGCGATGGCCTTGCGCCGATCGGCAGCGGCACCGCCGGAGAGCTTCGCCTCGCGGCCGTCGAAATCGATCGCTATCCCGCTCATACCGGCCGACCGGAGGGCGCTGACCGCCTCGGGTCGAAGATCGTCGGCGGCGGAGTTGGATCCGACGACCGCGCCGACGCCGACGGTGCCGACCAAGGCCAACCCGACAAGCCCGGCGAGTCCCCTGAGCCTGTTGTCGTCCACGTGCTGATCCCCTGTCGTACGAGTCCGAGAGGTGCTCACACTAGCGAGGACGACACCGCCTGAACAGTTGCGAATCGCGCCTGTCGGTGGCGGCTGGGACGATGGGGAGATGTCCAGTCCACTCGATCGGCTCGCACCGGCGACCCAAGAGTGGTTCGAAGGTTCCTTCGTGGCCCCCACGCCGGCACAGATCGGCGCCTGGCAGGGCATTGCCGGCGACGATCACGTGCTCGTCGTCGCCCCGACCGGCTCGGGCAAGACCCTCGCTGCATTCCTGACCGCGATCGATCGGCTGATGCACGCCGACGAGTCCGAGGGCACTCGCGTTCTCTACATCTCCCCGCTCAAGGCGCTGGCCGTCGACGTCGAGCGCAATCTGCGATCACCGCTCGTCGGCATCACCCAGGCGGCGGCTCGCCGCGGCGATGCCTACCGCGAGGTGACCGTGGGCGTACGTTCCGGTGACACGACCCAACGCGATCGACGTGCCCTGATCTCGCGACCACCCGACATCTTGATCACCACCCCCGAGTCGCTGTTCCTGATGCTCACGTCGGCGGCGCGTGAGACCCTCCGCAACGTCGACACGATCATCATCGACGAGATCCACGCGGTGGCCGGCACCAAGCGGGGCGCCCACCTCGCGCTGTCACTCGAACGCCTCGACGCGCTGCTCGCGGCGCCGGCCAAGCGCATCGGCCTGAGCGCGACCGTTCGCCCACACGAGGAGGTCGCGCGATTCCTCGGCGGGGCCGGTCGGGTGACGATCGTCGCACCGGAGTCCGATGCCCGGCTCGCCCTCGAGGTCGACGTGCCGGTCGAGGACATGACCAACATCCCCGCGCCCAGGCGTGACGAGGGCAGCGCCGCCCGCGCCTTCGACGAGGAGGAGCAACCCCGAGGCAGCATCTGGCCGCATGTCGAGGAGGCGGTCATGCACCGGGTGCTCGAGCACCGGTCGACGATCGTCTTCGTCAACTCACGCGGCGTCGCCGAGCGGCTGACGGCGCGACTCAACGAGGCCTACGCCGACCATCTCGGCGCCGACGACAGCCAGGCCGGCGGGCGCACACCGGCCCAGCTGATGGGCGGCAGCGCGCAGACCCGACCGTCCGGCGATCAGGGCGACGAGTCCGTGCTCGCCCGGGCCCATCACGGATCGGTCAGCAAGGAGCAGCGGGCGCTGATCGAGGAGGACCTCAAGTCCGGGCGGTTGCGCTGCGTGGTCGCGACCTCGAGCCTCGAGCTCGGCATCGACATGGGTGCCGTCGACCTGGTGATCCAGGTGTCCTCACCGCCCTCGGTGGCCAGCGGCCTGCAACGGGTCGGGCGAGCGGGCCACCAGGTCGGCGAGATCTCGCAGGGCGTCACCTATCCGACGTCGCGCCAGGACCTGCTGGGGGCGACCGTCACGACCGCACGCATGCAGCAGGGTTTGATCGAGCGGCTCGACGTACCAGCCAATCCGCTCGACATCCTCGCCCAGCAGACCGTCGCGGTGACGGCACTCGAATCGATCGATGTCGAGGAGTGGTTCGACACCGTACGCCGTGCCGCTCCGTTCACGACGCTCCCCCGTTCGGCCTACGACGCGACCCTCGACCTGTTGTCCGGCCGCTATCCGTCCGACGAGTTCGCCGAGCTCCGGCCCCGGCTGGTCTGGGACCGCGACGCCGGCACCCTCACCGGTCGCCCGGGCGCCCAGAGGCTGGCGGTGACCAGTGGCGGCACGATCCCCGACCGCGGCATGTTCTCGGTCAACCTGGCGGCCGGTTCCGACGAAGCGGGCTCGCGGAAGGTCGGAGAGCTCGACGAGGAAATGGTCTACGAGTCGCGCATCAATGACGTGTTCGCCCTCGGCGCCACGAGCTGGCGGATCCAGGAGATCACCCACGACCGCGTGATCGTGACGCCGGCGTTCGGCCAGCCGGCGAGGCTGCCGTTCTGGAAGGGAGACGCGATCGGCCGTCCCTACGAGCTCGGCGAGGCGATCGGCGGCTTCGTCCGCGAGGCCAGCGTTCTGAGCCCCGACAAGCTCGCCGAGCGCACCGCCGCGCTCGGCCTCGACCGACGCGCCTCGGACAATCTCGGTGGCTACCTCCGCGACCAGAAGGAGGCCACGGGCCAGGTGCCTTCGGACCGTACGCTCGTCGTCGAGCGGTTCCGCGACGAGCTCGGCGACTGGCGGGTCGTGCTCCACTCGCCGTTCGGCCGGCGGGTCCACGCCCCCTGGGCTCTTGCCGTCGCGGCCCGCATACTCGAGCGCTACGGGATGGACGGATCAGTCGTGGCCAGCGACGACGGCATCGTGGCGCGCATTCCCGACACCGAGACCGAACCTCCCGGCGCCGACCTGTTCGTGTTCGACACCGACGATCTCG
>JAWWPE010000379.1:0-3354 GCA_033850895.1 Nocardioidaceae bacterium
GATGATGACGAAGTCGCCACCGTCGACGTGCGGCGCGAAGGTCGGCTTGTGCTTGCCGCGCAGCAGAGTCGCAGCCTGGACGGCGAGACGGCCGAGGACGATGTCTTCGGCGTCGATGACGTGCCACTGACGGTTGATGTCAGCAGGCTTGGGGCTGAACGTGCGCACGGCGTGACCTTCTCGTTCTTGGTGTGTTCTGAATGGGTTCTGCGACGGTCGGCGTCAGCGGGCAGGCCGCGGACACAACGACACACAAGGTTAACCGCCTGCGCCCACCCGGGTCAAAACGGGGCAGCCGGGCCGACCCCGTAATGAGACATTTCGCTGAGCGCACTAAGTTAGTGGAGCGTTGCACTACCCCGCGACGCCACACGCTTTGGCAAGCACAGCCCACGTCACAGGAGACCCATCGTGACCGACAACCAGACGCTGACCGTACGCGACAACCGCACCGGTGAGGAGTACGAGCTCCCGATCACCGATGGCACCGTCCGCGCGGCGGACTTCTCACAGATCGGCAAGACCGACGACCAACCCGGTCTCGCGTTGTACGACCCGGCGTTCCTCAACACCGCCTCGACGCGCAGCGCCGTGACGTTCATCGACGGCGAGAAGGGCATCCTCGAGTACCGCGGCTATCCCATCGAGCAGCTGGCCGAGAAGTCCACCTACCTCGAGGTCGCGTACCTCCTCGTGCACGGCGAGCTGCCCACCAAGGAGCAGCACGAGAAGTGGGTGCACGAGATCACGTTCCACACCTTCCTTCACGAAAACCTCAAGTCGCAGCTCCAGGGTTTCCGCTACGACGCGCACCCCATGGGGATGCTTCTGTCGAGCGTCGGCGCACTGTCGACGTTCTACCCCGAGGCCAGCAAGATCCATGACCCCGACATCCGCCACGACCAGATCGTCCGGGTCATTGCCAAGATGCCCACGCTGGGCGCCTGGGCGTTCCGTCACGCGCAGGGCAAGCCGTACGTCTACCCCGACAACGAGCTGTCCTACACCGAGAACTTCCTGTCGATGCTGTTCAAGATGAGCGAGCAGAAGTACGACCCCGACCCGCGCCTCGCAAAGGCGCTCGAGGTCCTGTTCATCCTGCACGCCGATCACGAGCAGAACTGCTCGACCAATGCGGTCCGTTCCGTCGGTTCCAGCCAGGTCGACCCCTACTCGGCGGTCACGGCCGGCATCGCGGCGCTCTACGGGCCGCTGCACGGTGGCGCCAACGAGGCCGTGCTGCGCATGCTCAAGCGCATCGGCAGCAAGGACAAGGTCCCCGAGTTCATCAAGGGCGTCAAGAACGGTGATGAGAAGCTCATGGGCTTCGGGCACCGCGTCTACAAGAACTTCGACCCGCGCGCCACGATCATCAAGAAGGCCGTTGACGACGTCTTCGAGGTCACCGGCGTCAACCCGTTGCTGGAGATCGCCCAGGAGCTGGAGAAGATCGCGCTCGAGGACGACTACTTCATCTCCCGCAAGCTCTACCCCAACGTCGACTTCTACTCGGGCCTGATCTACGAGGCCCTCGGCTTCCCGCCGGAGATGTTCACGGTCCTGTTCGCGATCCCGCGGGCGTCCGGCTGGCTGGCCCAGTGGCTCGAACTGGTGGACGACAAGGAGCAGAAGATCGCTCGCCCGAAGCAGATCTACACCGGCGAACGTCGACTGGACTTCGTCTCCGCCGAGGAACGTTGGAAATCCTGACCACGAAGGCCTAGCCGCCACTACGGAGCACCACCTTCTGCCAGAGTGACGGCATGAGCGCGTATGTCGGCATCACGAGGGCAAAGCCGCGCTTTCCCGCTGCCCTGCTGGCTGTGCTGATCAGCGGAGTCGTGGTGCTGGCCATCTGCCTCACCTGGACCTACCTCAGCATGCGGGCCGTCATGGACGTGGGTGGATCGTGCGCGGATGGCGGCCCGTACGTCAGTGCCCAACCCTGCCCCGCGGGCGCCGGCTTCGTCGGCATCGCGATCCCTCTGGGAGTCGTGGCCGGTCTGGCGGCATCCGTGGCGGCGGTCAACCTTGCCGCCCCGTCCCTGGTGCTGGGGGCCTGGGCGGCGCTGTTCGGCACGCTGGGCTGGAACTTCTTCGACTACGCATTCTCCTACCCCGGCGGAACCGATCCCGGATTTCTCGTCTGCGGCATCGTGTTCTGGCTGATGGCGCTGCCGGCCCTGCTCATCATGCTGATCCCACGGTTCGCGAAGCTCGGCGCCAAGATGGGAGGCGGCGAATCCCACAGCACTGCCCTCTGGTGGGGCATCTACGCAGGTCTCGGCGTCATCGGCACGGCGCTCGGCGTCTGGTCCTTCTATGCCTGGCGCTGACCTCGCCCGATAGCGTGTCGGGGTGCGACTGCGACTCGACCTCTCCTACGACGGAACCGAATTCCGCGGGTGGGCGGTTCAACCCGGGCTCCGTACCGTGCAGGGCGAGATCGAGTCGGCGATCGCGACGATCCTGCGGCTCGAGGAGACGCCATCGTTGACCTGCGCCGGGCGTACGGATGCCGGGGTCCACGCACGGGGTCAGGTGGCGCACGTCGACCTCGACGATGTCGACCCGGTCGTGCTCGCGCGGCGTCTCCGGAGGTTCCTCCCACGCGACATCGGCCTGCGCGACCTGACGGTGGCCGCCGACGGTTTCGACGCGCGGTTCGCCGCCCTCGAACGTCGCTACATCTATCGCCTGTGCGACTCCCCCGCCGGGCCCGATCCGCTGCGCCGGGGCGAGGTCGTGCAGTGGACCAAGCCGCTCGACGTTGACGCGATGAACGAAGCCGCGAGCCACTTGATCGGTCATCACGACTTCGCCACGTTCTGCAAGAAGCGCAAGGGCGCGACCACGATCCGTACGCTCGTCGAGCTGCGAAGCACCCGCCACAAGGACATCGTCGAGACCACGGTTCGCGCGGACGCGTTCTGCCACTCGATGGTGCGATCCCTGATGGGCGTGCTGGTCGCCGTCGGCGAGGGGCGCTTCGAACCTTCGTGGGCCGGCGAGGTGCTCTCGCACGCCGCCCGCAACGCGCGGGTCAGGGTGCTCCCGCCGCACGGCCTCGTACTCGAGGAGGTCATCTACCCCAACGCCGCAGGGTTGGCCGCCCGCGCCAAGGAAGCCCGGCGCCGGAGGGACGAATGAGCGTACGTCTGGTCGACCTGACGCCTCCCGTCCTCGAGAGCCTGGCCAAGCACGATGTCACTGCCGCGGAGGCTGCGCTGGGTATGCGGATCCCGCCGGACTTTGCCGCCGAGACCGGCAAGTGGGCGTTCTTCGCGGCTTCGGGGTGGCCGATCCATGCGGTCGTGCATGGTGACACCATCGTCGGTGACGCCGGCTTCAAGG
>JAWWPE010000424.1:0-4961 GCA_033850895.1 Nocardioidaceae bacterium
GAAGCCCTGCGTACGGCTCGCGGCGACGTCTCGCCCCGCGACGGATTGTTCAAGGTGGTGACCTGATGAGTGATTTCCTGCCGCCCGGGCCCGAGGCCAAGGTGTTCGTGATCAGCGTGGCGGCCGAACTGTCGGGATTGCACCCGCAGACCCTGCGCACCTACGACCGGCTGGGACTGGTTGCTCCCGGGCGTACGGGCGGTGGTGGCCGCCGATACTCGCTGCGTGACATCGAGCTGCTCCGCCAGGTCGCACGGCTGACCGCCGAGGGACTCGGCCTCGAGGGCGTGCGACGGGTGATCGAGCTCGAGCACCAGGTCGACGCCCTCCGCGAACGCGTCGCCGAGCTGCAGGCCGAGCTGGCTCAGGCCAGGCTGCCGCAGAACCTGCCGGCGCTGATCGCCGACAACCAGGTCATGATCTGGACCAAGAAGCGCCGCTGACCTGTCGGAGTCCGTCAGCCGATGGCATCGGTACGTCGTGGCCTGCGGCCGACGGCAGTCAGCGCTCCTCCACCTGCCACGAGCATGAGCCCCAGCCCCAAGAGGCGGGGGTCCGAGCCGCCGGTGTCGGGCAGGACTCCCTCGGGGGTCGTCGCCGTCGTCGTCGGTTCAGACGCCCGGACCTTGATGGTGACGTTCGCGGTGGCGGTGCCGTTGGGCGTCGTGAAGTCGTACGTGAAGTGATCGGTCCCGGTGAAGCCGTCCTCCGGGGTGTAGCGAATGTGCCGCGAGTTGCCGCTGCCGGTGACCTTCGTCGTGCCGTGGTTGGGGTCGTTCGTCACGTGAACGCTGTTGATGGGCGCGCCGCGACGATTGTCGTTGTGCAACACCTTGATGGTGACCGGCACGCCCTCGTCGGTCGTTGCCTTGTCGTCGGTTGCCGTGGGGGGCAACGGGGCGTCGGTCAACAGCACGTCGCCCTCGTTGAACAAGCACGAGGGGATCCCGCCGTCGTTGTTGCACGGTTCGGGAACGACCACCTTGGTGCCGTCGACGATCTCGAGGTTGGGGGTCGCCGCGGTCTGGGTGACGGTGACGGTGTCGCCTACCTCGGCGAGATAGATCGACCCGTCGAACGGTCCTCCGCTCGGACCGATGTTCTCGCAGAACGAGACACCGTTGGGATCGGCGGGAGCGGTGGTCGTCGTGCACGGCGTGGTCAGGGTGCCGCCCGAGACGCCGGGTCCGGTCTCGACGATCGTGATGGTCGACCCGAGAGTCGAGGTGCCGGATGGTGCGTACGAACCATCGGCGAGCTTCACGCCGACCCGGAACTTGTTGTAGCCGAAATCGGGCTCGACGTCGGCCTGCGCCTTGACGGCTGACTTCTGCGATGACACCCCCGCCGGGGCGGGGGTCCGGGTGCCGGGGGTGGCGTCGCCGGTGCCTGGGGTCTGGTCGCCCGGATCGCTCGGGCCGTCGGTGGGTGGCGGCGCGGGGTCGGACGGCGCGGGGTCGGTGGGTGCCGGGTCGGTCGGTGCGGGGTCGGTCGGTGCCGGGTCGGTCGGGGTGGGGCTCGGGTCGTCCGTCGGAGCGTCGGAGGACGTGGTCGTCGTCGTCGTATCTGGCGCCTCGGAGGATCCGGTGTCGCTCGGCGCGGATTCTGCCGCGACCGCCATCGGCGCAAACGTCAGCACCGAGGCAAGACCGGCAGCTCCGGCGATGGCCAGCTTCGCGATCGAAGAGCGGAGAGGGGACGAACCGGACCGAGGTGTCATGCGTGCTCCTGAAGAATTCGGGAGCCGCGCCTGCGATCCCCAGACTGATCATCACCCCCCGCCGCCGGTCCCACAACCGGAATGGGAAAACCCGTCCGGGAATTCGGCGGTGCTCGAGCGTCTGGGCGCGCTACCTTGCCGTTGAGCGAGTGACCAGGAGGTTCACATGTCCCAAGCACCGGCACCCGGAGCTGCATTCGCCGGTTGGGGTTCACGCGTGGGCGCGTCGATCATCGACGCGATCCCGACGGCCGTCGTCCTCACGGTGTTGACCGCTGCCTTCGGCTCGTCCGACACGAGCGGGAGCAGCTTTTCGTTCCAGCTCACGGGCGGACCGGCCGTTGTCTATTTCGTGTTCGCCATTGCGTGGTACGTCTACAACACGTTGTACCTGCAGGGCGGCAACGGGCAGAGTGTCGGCAAGAAGGTCCTGGGCATCGCTGTGTACAAGGCCGGCACCTCGGAGCCGCTCGGAGCCGGGCTGACGTTCGCCCGCTCGCTGGTGCACATCGTCGACGCGATCCCATGCTTCATCGGCTTTCTCTGGCCGTTGTGGGACAAGGAAAATCGCACGTTCGCCGACATGATCATGTCGAGTCGGTCGTACCGGACCTGACAGAGATCAGAGTGGACGGATGCCGAGCTCGGTGAGCTTCTTGTCGAAGGCGAGCATGCGCACCGTGTCGACGTAGAAGTCCTCCTGATGCACGATCTTGCCCATTCGGGTGCGGCAAACCAGGACGGTGTGGTTCTCGTAGATACGGGAGCCGTCCGGGCCGTCGGCGTGATCGTCGAATGCGGCCAGGATCGTCATGCTCCACGGCCAGCCACCGATCCAGATCTTGGTGATCTCGCCCTTGATCCCGTAGTGCACGAAGTTGGCGAGGAACGAGTCGATCGCCGCCCGCCCGACGTGATTGCCCGACCACCGGTGGTCGGCGTCGTTGAACACGATCACCGCGTCCTCGGCGTAGCCCGACAGCAACGGCTTGTGATCGCCCGCATTGAGTGCCGCCACATCTCTGCGCAGCTTGACGAGCAGCACGCGTATGAGCGCGATGCGCAACACGATGATGAGCAGAATGCCGATGATGATGCCGAGGACGAGATTCATGTGACTCCTGGGGTCAGCGCTGGTCGAAGGGTGTCATGGGCGGGGCGAGGTTTGTCAGGTCGGCGGTGCCGTCCTTCCACAGGCTCGCGTTGCGCCACCGCTCGCCGTCTGAGGTCCGTTGACCGTCGCCCCAGAGGTTTGGCCAGCCGCGCGCCTTGCTGAGCGTGCCGCTCGCCGCGATGAAGGCGCTGCCGATATGGCGTCGGCGATGGTTGGGTGAGACGTAGACCTGGTCGACCTCACCGGTCGCCGGGTACCACCGGAAGGCTCCCAGCTGGTCGGAGCTGGACACCTCCACGTCCCTCAGCTGGGCCCGATCGAGCAGCGCGCCTTCGGCGACGCCGTGGCCCGCGAAGGCGAGGAGCACGGTTGCCGGTGGGGAGGCGTCCGGCTCGGCCAACTCGGCGAACCACAGCGGTGGCAGGGGTGAGTCCGCGATGAGGCGGATCATCTGCAGCCCCGTGATGATCTCGCCTTCGTATCGCGCGATGCAGAGGGCATCGCCCTCGACCGCTGCCTCCGCTTCGGCGAGCGGAAGCTCGAGGTAGGTCCCGTCGGGGTGGTCCGCGGACCAGACCAAGGCCAGCCAGGCCGAGCTGCCGTCGTCGTGCAGCGCACGGCAGTGCCAGAAGTTGGTCGGCCGGCCCGTGTCAGTGAGCGAGGACATCGGTGCCCGACTGGGAGCGGTTCGGCATGGCAACATGATCTGTCATCGACCGGCGGTTGGCGAATTGGCCGCGAAACATGAGGGTCCCCTCGCAATGTGGCCGTGACACGCGGGCGATAGGTTGGAGCTCCGTTCGCTTCGAGCCTGGATGGTCCCGTTGTTCGAGAAGATCCTCGTTGCCAATCGTGGAGAGATCGCGATCCGCGCCTTCCGCGCCGCACACGAGCTCGGTGCCCGCACCGTGGCGGTTTTCCCCTACGAGGACCGCGGCTCGGAGCACCGCGTACGCGCCGACGAGGCCTATCAGATCGGTGATCGCGGACATCCGGTACGCGCCTATCTCGACCCGGCGGCCATCGTCGAGACCGCGGTGCAGTCCGGCGCCGACGCGATCTATCCGGGCTATGGCTTCCTGTCGGAGAATCCCGATCTGGCCGAGGCCTGTGAGGCCGCCGGCATCACGTTCATCGGCCCGCCGAAGGAGGTTCTCGAGCTCACCGGCAACAAGGCGCGCGCGATCGCCGCGGCGAAGGCGGCCGGCGTACCCACCCTGAAGTCGGTCGAGCCCTCTGCGGACGTCGCCGAGCTCATGTCGGCCTCGGGGTCGTTGACCTATCCGTTGTTCGTCAAGGCCGTGGCCGGTGGTGGCGGCCGGGGCATGCGGCGCGTGGACGACCCGGCGCTGCTCGAGGAGTCCATCGAGGCGGCGATGCGCGAGGCAGACGGAGCGTTCGGCGATCCGACCTGCTTCATCGAGGAGGCCGTCGTCGATGCCCGGCACATCGAGGTCCAGATTCTGGCCGACCAGCAGGGCCATGTCGTCCACCTCCGTGAGCGGGACTGCTCGGTGCAGCGGCGCCACCAGAAAGTCGTCGAGATCGCGCCCGCGCCGAATCTCGACCGCGACGTGCGCAAGGCGATGTGCGCCGACGCGGTGAAGTTCGCCAGGTCGATCAACTATTCGTGCGCCGGGACGGTTGAGTTCCTTCTCGCCGCCGACGGTCGCTATGTCTTCATCGAGATGAACCCCCGCATCCAGGTCGAGCACACGGTGACCGAGGAGGTCACCAACGTCGATCTCGTGCAGGCGCAGATGCGCATCGCCTCGGGGGCGAGCCTCGCCGACCTCGATCTCGACGTCCAGGACAACATCAAGGCTCGCGGCTTCGCGCTGCAGTGCCGCATCACCACCGAGGACCCAGCCAACGCCTTCCGCCCCGACACCGGCACGATCACCTCCTACCGCTCGCCGGGCGGGCCGGGCGTACGCCTCGACGGTGGCACGACGTTCACCGGAGCCGTGGACAGCGCGCATTTCGACTCTTTGCAGTCGAAGCTGACCTGTCGCGGCCGCGACTTCGGCGCCGCGGTGACCCGGGCCGAACGCGCACTCGGGGAGTTCCGGGTCGGAGGGGTGTCGACCAACATCTCGTTCCTCCAGGGACTGCTCGCCAACCCGG
>JAWWPE010000432.1:0-7259 GCA_033850895.1 Nocardioidaceae bacterium
GACTTCCTCGCGCGGTCGATCTCATTGATTTCCTGGGCCTGATCTTCGTGGTTGACGACTGTGGCGCTGAGCGTGGCCGAGCCGTCCTTGTTCTTCACGAACACCGCGTCCAGGATGTCGATCTTCCCGTGATGGCTGGCCGTCGTGGCGCCGGCGACGGACTCATACATCGGCGCACGAGCGACCACGGGCACATCGATCGAGATCGCGGGCGAGTTGCTGAACGACAGCCGGACCTTGACGTACCTGCCGGCGACGGCGCCTGAGGAGATCCGGAAGCTGCCGAGATCGGTGACCCGGCCGATCGTCGCGGTCGCATCCTCGGGCAGGGGCACGAGCGACTTGGTGCTGCGGACCGGCAGGTCATCGCCGTCCATGCTGCTCGCGGTGACCGACGACAGCGTCTGGTCATCGCCCGTGTGGTTGACGATGGACGCCGTCAACGTTGCGGTCTTGTCGTCGTTCGCGATCAACATCGTGTTGAGCACGTCGATCGCGCCGCGGTGGTTGGCGCCGACGGCGGCTTGGTACTGCTGATAGGTCTGGTCGTCGAAGCCACACGCCCCGAGAGCCAACAGTGCGACGACGGTGAGGAACGCGCGGGCGAGACTCTTCACCGTCGCGACAACTAACCGGTCGTGACGAAGTCGTAGTCGGGCGTACGCGCGACTACCGGCGCTTCGACCGTGACCGCGGGGGCATCGGTGAAGTTGAGGGTGACCTTGACGTAGTAGCCGGGCTTCGCGCCCGAGGTGACGGTCCATCCGCCGGCGTCCGATGCCTGGCCGAGGAAGGCCGTTTCACCCTTCGGCAACGGCAGCAGGCTCTTGAGGCCGCGCACCGGCAGGCTCTCGCCGCCGTCGAGGGTGTCGACCGTGACGCTCGAGAGCGACTGGTTCTCCTTGGAGTTGTTGACGATCGACGCCGAGAGGGTGGCCGAATCGTTGGCGTTGGCGACGAGGACGGTGTTGAGCACGTTGATCGTGGAGCTGCGGTAGTTGGCACCGGCTGCCGGCTGGTACTGCTGGTTGGTCTGATCGTCGAAGCCACATGCGCTCAACGTCAGGATGACGACGGCGGAGAGGGAGGTTGCCGCGAGGCGGCGACGTCGTACGGAGCTCACCGATGCCTGCTTTCGGTCGGACGATCGTGGTCAAGAAGTGTGCGGGCTGATCGTATCCGAGCCGTTCGGTGGCGGCGGCTTTGACCTGTCGATGGAGGGTCTGCTACGGGGCCCATAGCCCAGATCGGCCCCGATCGGTGTCGGTTGCGCATGTTATCCTTGTCACCTAGGAAAGGTACTTTCTCTATGACTTTCACTGTCGGCGAAACCGTTGTATATCCCAATCACGGTGCTGCAGTTATCGAAGACATCGAAACCCGACAGATCAAGGGCGAGGACCGCGACTACCTGGTTCTCCGCATTGTTTCGCAGACTGACCTGATCGTTCGCGTGCCCGCGTGCAACGTCGATCTGGTCGGCGTACGCGACGTCGTCGATCAGGCCGGGCTGGAGCGCGTGTTCGGCGTGCTCCGTGCCGAGCACGTCGAGGAGCCGACCAACTGGTCGCGCCGCTACAAGGCCAACCTCGAGAAGCTGCACTCCGGTGACGTGCTCAAGGTGGCCGAGGTCGTACGTGACCTGTGGCGCCGTGACCACGAGCGCGGCCTGTCCGCCGGTGAGAAGCGCATGCTGGCCAAGGCTCGCCAGATCCTGGTCTCCGAGCTCGCTCTCGCCGAGAAGACCAACGAGGACAAGGCCGAGACCCGTCTCGACGAGGTCCTCGCTTCCTGAGCTGACTCCGTACGCCCCCGGTTCCTCGGAGCCGGGGGCGTCGTCATGCCCGGGCTCTGCTGGGCGGTGACTTAGGTTGAACGTCCGGACGACGGCGGTGAGTCTGGTCGAACGCGGGCGGCTCCGGTCCGACCTGAGTCACCGCCCAGCGGGGCCGGTCCGACCTGAGTCACCGCCCAGCGAGCAGGCTCAGAGCGGGAAGATCAGGGCGGTGGCGATCGCGGCGATGCCCTCACCGCGGCCGGTCAGTCCGAGCCCGTCGGTGGTGGTGGCCGACAGGGCGACCGGCGCACCGAGCGCCGTACTCAGCACCTCTTCAGCCTGCTCGCGTCGCGCACCGATCTGCGGACGGTTGCCGACGGCCTGCACCGATACGTTGCCGATCGTCCACCCGGCGTCCCGGACCCGGTGAGCCGTCTCGGCCAGGAAGTCGGCGCCGGACGCATTGGCCCATTCAGGCTGGCTGGTGCCGAAATGGCTGCCGATGTCGCCCAGGCCGGCCGCGCCGAGCACCGCGTCGACGATGGCGTGGGCCACGCAGTCTCCGTCGGAGTGCCCGTCGAGTCCGGCGGCCTCGTCCGGCCACTCGAGCCCGGCGAGCCACAGCGCACGACCCGGCACGAGCTTGTGGACGTCGGTGCCGATGCCGATACGCGGAGATGTCACAGGTTGATCATGCCGTACGTTCAGCGCGTCGTGGATCCGCGAGCGATGATGGATCGGTGACCCGGCGTTCAGATGTTGCGACCGGCGTCCTCGCCGCCACCACAGCAATCGCGACCAGTGAGGGCCTGTCGGCGATCCTCAATCTGCGCGAGTCCCCGGTGCTCGCCGTCGGCCAGACCGTCATCAAGCTGACCCCCGGCCCGATCGCCGAGAAGATCATCAGCGTCGTCCAGCACGCCGACAAGCCGCTCGCCGTCACCAGCGTGGTGATCGCGATCCTGCTGCTCGGAGGCCTGATCGGCGCGTGGTGGCAGCACCGCCGGGTGCTCGCGGTCCTCGGCATCGCCGCCCTCGTCGGGCTCGCTTCGGCCGCCGTCCTCGGCAGGCCGCACGGTTCGGGCAAGGGTGTGGTGGTCTGCATCATCGCCGGCGCGGTCGTGGCCGGCGTGCTCGAGCTGTTGCAACGCGAACGCCCGGACCTCGAGCCCGGTATGGCCCGGCGAACATTCCTCCGTACAGCCGCCGTCATCGTTGTCGCGACCGCCGCGGTGGGGGGTGCCAGCGAGGCGTTGGCATCCCGTCGCCGTCGCCGGGCCGCCCTCGAGCGGGTACGTGCCGATCTCCAGCTGCCGACCGCCAAGGTGTCGGCACCGTCCGGGGTCGACCTCGGCGTCAAGGGCCAGGGGCCGTGGCTGACCCCCAATGACGACTTCTACCGCATCGACACCGCACTGTCACCGCCGTTGATCGATCCCGCCGACTGGAAGCTCCGGATCCACGGCATGGTCGACAAGGAACTGACCCTGACCTACCAGGACCTGATCGATCGGGGGCTCGAGGACCACTGGATCACGCTGTGCTGCGTCTCCAACGAGGTCGGCGGCGACCTGATCGGCAACACCGTCTGGGGCGGGGTGCCGATCAAGGGCATTCTCGAGGAGGTCGGCATCCAGGACGGCGCCGACGCCCTGCTCTCCACATCGGACGACGGGTGGACCTGTGGCACCCCGTTGGCGGCGTTGACCGACGGTCGCGACGCGATCCTGGCGCTGTCGATGAACGGTGAGCCGCTCCCGATCGCGCACGGATTCCCGGTCCGCCAAGTCGTCCCCGGCCTCTACGGGTATGTCTCAGGGACCAAGTGGGTGACCGAGTGGGAGGTCACCAGGTTCGCCGACTTCAAGGCGTACTGGACGCGCAACGGCTGGAGCGAGCGTGGACCGATCAAGACCGAGGCCCGGATCGATGTCCCCCGCGGCAACGTGCAAGCCGGCACGGTGACCGTCGCCGGCGTGGCCTGGCAGCAGCACACCGGCATCGAACGCGTCGAGGTCAGGATCGATGGCGGCGAGTGGCAGAAGGCGACCCTCGCCAAGGTCCCCTCCGTCGACACCTGGGTGCAGTGGAGCTGGCAGTGGCCGGCCGACAAGGGCGATCACACGATCGAGGCCCGGGCGACCAACCGCAAGGGCGAGCCGCAGACCGCGGCCCGCGCGGACGTGCTGCCCGATGGCGCCACCGGATACCCCGGCATCCAGGTGTCGGTGACCTGACCTACCAGCGCGTGCTGCCGGCAGGCAGGGGCTTGGAGGTCGGGTGAATGACGTACACGACTCCTCCGCTGCCACCGAGCCAGGCCTTCTCGAACTGTGCGCGCGAGTAGATCCGGCGGACGCTTGAGTTGGAGGCGGCGGCCGGGTCGTTGGCGATGACCCGACCGCTCTTGGTGAAGCCGACGATCACCAGCAGGTGCCCAGGTGTCGAGGAGATCGGCGCACCGTCCAGCCCCCCTTTGGCGAAGGCGATCGAGGCCACCAGGGGGATCCCCGCCTTGATGAACGCCTCGGCGTCGCGCAGGCTGGCCAGCCGGGTGACGAAGGAGTCGAGCGAGTAGTGCGCGGCGTACGCGGTGTTGAACGGCCAGTTGCCGGTGCCGTCGTACCGGGTGTCGAACGTGTAGCGCGCGGCGTGGTCGACGAACCCGTCGGCGTTCTTGGCCCACGAGTAGCTGGCCTTGCTCGGACCCTTGCCGAAGTAGCGCATCACCATCGCGGTCGACGTCGGGGAGCACCAGGCCTCGCCGCCGCCACCCCACTGGGGGAACTCGCCCTTGTGGTTCATCTGCGACGACTTCGGCACCGCGAGCTCGTGTGAGGTGGTCATCGTCGTGGCGCTGGTCGATGCCGACGTGGTGAGGTACGTCGCGGCGGTGCCGTTGACGGCATACAACGTGGGCTTGTCGGTCGAGTGGTGCGGTCGTAGGAGCTGCACCCGCACCTGCCAGGCGTCGAATGTCTGGCCGGAGCTGGCGACGATGGTGTCGGTGGCGAGCCTCGCCAGGTCATCGGTCTGGCTCGAGTTGGAGGATCGCACCACCCGTGAGACGCTCAACGCCCAGCGGGCCACCGAGTCCCAGCTGCCCGTGGTCCTGCTGTTCCTGACGCGTACGTCGACGCGGGCGAAGCTTCCACCCGGCACGTCGATGCTCCACGACGGCACCAGGCTCCTGGCGTCGAAGCCGGTCGACTGCCACGGCGACGTCCAGATGCCCCGGTCATAGGTCTTCGCGCCGCCCGAGACGTGCGGGTCGTCGTACGTGGTGGTGGATGTGCCGGAGCCGATCGTGACCGAATCGGTGGCCGCGGCGAGTCCGGTGCTCGTGCCCTGCGCGAAGTCGGAGGTGCTGGTCCAGCGGGCGAACGCGGTGTGCGCGGTCGCCGCCGATGCCGACGAGACCGGCACCGCCGCGATGCAGAGCACCACGACGGACAGCAGCGCCCCGACTGTCGTACGTGCCCGAGAGGTCATCGACCCATGGTAGGTGACTGGTGGGGCTGGTGTGATGCATGCGACGGATGGTGCCTCCCGCCTGAGCGGCAGGAACACCCTCGTCGAGCCGATAAGGTTGACCCGTGACATTCCGGCTCTTCGACACTGCGACGCGCCAGCTTCGCGACCTCGAACCCGTGCACCCCGGACACGTCGGCATCTACCACTGCGGGCTGACCGTGCAGGGGCCGCCGCACATCGGCCACATCCGCAAGGAAGTGGTCTTCGACGTGCTCCGGCGCTGGCTCGAGCGCTCCGGCCTCGACGTCACGATCGTCGCCAACGTCACCGACATCGACGACAAGATCCTCTCCAAGGCCGATGAGCACGGCCGCCCGTGGTTCGCCGTGGCCTATGAGAACGAGCGCGCACTGCATGCCGCCTATGAGGTGCTGGGCTGCATCCCGCCGACCTACGAACCCCGGGCCACCGGCCACGTGCCGGAGATGATCGAGATGATGCAGACCCTGATCGAGCGGGGTCATGCCTATGCGGCCGAGGACGGCTCGGGCGACGTCTACTTCGACGTACGTTCCTGGCCGGCATACGGCGAGCTGTCGAACCAGAAGATTGACGACATGCTGCCGGCCGAGGACGCACCGCCCGAGGGCAAGCGCGACGGCCGGGACTTCGCCCTCTGGAAGGGCCACAAGGACGGCGAGCCCGAGTCGGCTTCCTGGCCGACCCCGTGGGGCCGCGGTCGTCCCGGCTGGCACCTGGAGTGCTCGGCGATGGCGGCGAAGTACCTCGGCCACGAGTTCGACATCCACGGCGGCGGCCTCGACCTGCGCTTCCCGCACCACGAGAACGAGCTGGCCCAGTCACGTGCCGCCGGTCAGCCGTTCGCCCGCTACTGGATGCACAACGCGATGCTCAACCTGTCGGGCGCCAAGATGTCGAAGTCGGTCGGCAACACGATGCTGGTCAGCGAAGTCGTCAAGCGTGTACGACCGATAGAGCTGCGCTACTACCTTGCCGCCTCGCACTACCGCTCGATCGTCGAGTTCTCCGAGGAGGCGCTGGCCGAGGCGGCCACCGCATTCGGTCGGATCGAGGGCTTCGTGCGCCGCGCAGCCGAGCTGGTCGGAGCGGGCGAGCTCGGAGAGGTGCCCACGGCGTACGCCGTCGCGATGGACGACGACCTCTCGGTGCCCGCCGCCCTCGCCGTCCTGCAGGCTCGGGTCTCGGAGGGCAATTCCCTGCTGGCCGGCGGCGACACCGCCGCGCTCGGCGCCGCGTTGGCCGAGGTCCGCGCCATGCTCGACGTGCTCGGGCTCGATCCTCTGTCGCCGACCTGGGATCGCGGCACGGACAGCACCGCATACTCCCAGGTCATCGACAGTCTCGTCGGCGGGCTGCTCGAGCAGCGCCAGGAGGCGCGCGCGACCAAGGACTTTGCCGCAGCGGACCGGGTGCGCGATCAGCTCACCGCAGCCGGCATCGAGATCGAGGACACCCCGCAAGGTGCGCGGTGGTCCGTGAAGGGCGAGCGCCCGGAAAACGAGGCGCACTGATGCCCGGCAACAGCAAGCGCAAGGGCGCGATCAAGAAGACCGGCAAGGGCAACCCCACCGCCGGCTCGGGCGGACGCCGCCGCCAGGGGCTGGAGGGCAAGGGCCCGACGCCGCGTGCGGCCGACCGGCCCAACCACAAGGTCTACAAGATGGCCAACGCGGCCAACAAGCGTGAGGCCGCCCGCCCGCGCCGCAAGACCACCGACGCCGCCGAATGGGTGGCCGGGCGCAACTCTGTCGTCGAGCTGTTGCGCGCCACCGTGCCGATCCATGCGCTCTATGTCGCAGAGGGCACCGAGCGTGACGAGCGCATCCGCGAGATCTTCAAGCTGGCCGCCGAGCAGCACGTGAGCCTGCTCGAGATCGGCCGCATCGAGCTCGACAAGCTCACCGGCGGAGCCGTTCACCAGGGCATCGCCGCCAAGCTCAACGCCTACGAGTACGCCGATCCGGCC
>JAWWPE010000439.1:0-11227 GCA_033850895.1 Nocardioidaceae bacterium
CTGGCAGACGGCGCCAGCCTTCCGGACAAGACGATCGAGCTGTTCACGACCTACCCGGTGCGCGACGTCATCATCGCGATCGGGTCGCCGATGATCTGGCTGCACTCGCTTTCGGTTGGCGGCGACGGTGCCACGGTCTTCATCGACCAGGACTGCTCGATGACCGCCGGCGACCTCTACTGCGGAGCCGGGTCACGGATCGTGCTGCACGGGCCGGTCATCGCGACTCGCAGCGCCATCGTCGATGCGCGCAACGGCGGCAGCGTCGTTGCCGGCCCCGACCAGCTCTGGGCCGCGAACGTCTACATCGCGACCGACGACATGCACCGGCTCGAGGATCGCCGGACCGGCGAACGGCTCAATCCCTACGGTGCGCACATCACGCTCGGCAGCCACGTGTGGCTGGGCCGCGACGTCGTCATCACCGGGCATTCAGATGTCGGGGACGGTGCCGTCGTCGGACACGGCAGCCTGGTCCGCGGCCAGAAGGTCCCGGCCCACACGGCGGTCGTCGGCGTCCCCGCGCGGGTCGTGCGCGAGGACATCGCCTGGAGCCACGACGACACCCCCTGACCGTCTGGGTCAGGGCGCGCCGATGTGAGTGCGTACGTCGAGCAGCTCGGGGAAGAACGTCAGCTCGAGCGCCTTCTGCAGGAAGGTGACGCCAGACGATCCACCGGTGCCGCGCTTGAACCCGATGATCCGTGCCACGGTCTTGAGGTGGCGGAAGCGCCACAGCTGGAAGCTGCCCTCGACGTCGACGAGCTCTTCGCACATCTCGTACGCGTCCCAGTAGGTGTCGGGGTCGGCGTAGATGCGCCGGAACACCTCGATCACCCCATCGCTCGCGACGTACGGCTGGGCGACATCACGCTCCAGCACGTCGGCAGGGACGGCGTGCCCGCGGCGGGCCAGGAAGCGGAGGAACTCGTCGTACAAGCTCGGGGCCTCGAGATCGGCGACCAGCGCATCGTGCAGGACCGGATCATGGTCGAAGACCTTGATCATCTGCGGATTCTTGTTGCCGAGCAGGAACTCGACGGTGCGGTACTGCGGTGACTGGAACCCCGACGCCTTGCCGAGCGAGTCGCGGAACTGGACGTACTCGACCGGCGTCAACGTCTCCAGCACTGCCCACTGCTCGAACATCTGCCGCTGTATGGCCTTGACCCGGGCCAGCCGTTTGAGCGCGGGGGAGATGTCATCGGCGGCGATCAGCGCCATCGCCGACCGGAGCTCATGGATCAGCTGCTTGAGCCAGAGCTCGGTGACCTGGTGCTGGATGATGAACAGCATCTCGTCGTGATGGTCAGAGACGGGTTGCTGGGCGGACAGCAGCTCCGTCAGGTGGAGATAGCTGGCATAGGTCATCTCACCGCGCAGGTCGGTCGCGACCCCGTCCTCGATCGGTCGATATCCCTCAGTCATGTCCTCACCGTAGGCGACCGCCAAGGAGATCACCGGCGGCCTCACGCACTGGCTGATGTTGCGACGGGTTCAGAGCAGCTGGGCGGGGTTGCCAATTGCGACGCCGCCCGCGGGCACATCCTTCGTGACGACCGCGTTGGCACCGATCTTGGCGCCGTCGCCGATGGTGATGCCGCCGAGCACCACGGCGCCGGACCCGATCTCGACGTCGTCGCCGAGGACGGGGCAGGCACCTCCGCGCCCGACGTTGCCGATCGTCACCCCGTGGCGCAACATGACCCGCGCGCCGATCACCGTGTCGTCGTTGATGACCAGGCCCACTCCGTGGCGCAGCCGCGCGTCCCGGCCGATCTTGGTCTTCCACGGGATCTCGATGCCGAGCACCCACTCGACCGTCAGGCGGTAGGAGATGCCGACGAGAAGTGCAAGCGGCGCCAACGGCGTACGACGGTGCCGGCTGGCGAGGTGTGCGACACGAAACCACACCATGACGAGACGACCACGCTTGTCCGGCTTGTTGGCGGACCAGTCCTGAAAGATCTCGGAGGTCAGTCGGGGCATGGATGAAGGGTAGTCGGCAGCACCCTCAGGGGGTCCGATGACGTTCTGGCGGATCGCAGACGGGTGGGACCCGCATGGCAGGCTGTTCGCATGGCGCTGATCGAGGCACACGCTCTGGGCAAGACCTATGGCAGCAATCGCGCCGTCGACGACCTGTCGTTCGTCGTACGCCCTGGGAGCGTCACGGGGTTTCTCGGACCCAATGGCTCTGGCAAGTCCACGACGATGCGGCTCATGCTCGGACTGGATCGTGGCGACGGCCGTACGACCTTCGACGGCAAGTCGTTCTCCGAGCTGGACCATCCGATGCGGCACATCGGCACGCTGCTGGAGGCGAAGCCATTCCATCCGACTCGCAAGGCCCGCAATCATCTGCGCATGCTGGCCGCCGCCAACCGCATACCCACGAGTCGGGTCGACGAGGTCATCGAGCTGGTGGGCCTGACCAGCGTCAGTGACGGCAAGCCACGCAAGTTCAGCCTCGGCATGGGGCAGCGGCTCGGCATCGCGGCCGCGCTGCTGGGCGACCCGGACACCCTGATCCTCGACGAGCCCAGCAACGGCCTCGATCCGCAGGGCATCACCTGGTTGCGCAATCTGCTGAAGCACCTCGCCGGCGAGGGACGCTCGGTCTTCGTCTCGAGCCATCTGCTTCAGGAGATGGCAGTGCTGGCCGACGAGCTCGTGGTGATCGGCCGTGGCCGGATGCTGGCCAATGGCGCGGTCGATGACTTCATCTCCCACAGTGGTCTCGGTGCGGTCGAGGTGCTCAGCCCGGACGCCGAGCTGCTCGGCCCGGCCCTTGACTCGCTGGGTGCCACGGTCAGCCACGACGGAGCGACCCTCGTCGTACGTGGTGCCACCGCGGAGCAGATCGGCGATGCGGCGCATGCCGCGGGCGCCAGGCTGCACCAGCTGGTGACCCGGGCGGCGACTCTGGAGGAGGCCTTCCTCGAGGCCACCGGCTTGTCCGAAGAGTTCCGCGGCTCCGCCGTCGACGAGGGTGGCCGCTCATGATCGACGCCCTGCGCTATGAATTCGTCCGGCTCCGTACGATCCGGTCGACCTACTGGCTGATCGGCCTGGCGATGTCATTCCAGCTGGTCATGAGTCTGCTCATCGCGTGGCGATTCTCGGTCGCGACGCATCCCCGGAGCGGTGACGACACGTTCGACATCTTGGCGACGATCGGCGCCTCCACCGGCCTCGCGCCGCTGTTCATCGCCTACATCATCGGTCTGCTCGGCGTGTTTTCCACCGGCCACGAATATCGCCACGGCATGATCCGGGCGACCCTCACCGCGCTGCCCAACCGCGGCACGGTCTTTGCCGCGAAGGTGGTGTCCACCGGGGCGGTCGCCGCGCTGGCCGCGCTGGCCTGCGTCGTGATCGCGCTGTTGAGCGCCGTCGTGTTCGGCCTCGACATGCCGTCCACGCACGAGTTGGTCGACCTCACGATCGGCACCATGGCGTTCACGGCGATGTTCGCCCTGTCGGGTCTGGCGTATGCCGCGCTGACCCGCAACCAGACCGCGGCCGTGGCTCTGCTGATGCTGGTGCCGACGGTGGTCGAGAGCATCATCCGGGCGATCGTGCTTGCGATCAAGAGCGCGTCGGACGATCCCCAAGGGACAACTGGGATCGTCAAGATCCTCAAGTATCTCCCCTATGACGCCGGAGGCAAGATGTACACCCGGGCCTCGCTCGACGACCTGCTGTCATTCCTCGGCTACGTCCCATTCGGGCCGCTGGGCGGAGGAATCGTCATGGGGGTCTTCGTCGGGGGCTTGCTGGCGCTCTCGTACGCGCTGTTCCTTCGCCGCGACGCCTGAGGACGCCGCAGCGGAAATCGACGGGAACGCCGTCACGGATCGGCACGAGCGGACTCTCAGTAGTAGTGGGTGTGGCACGACCGCGCCCGTGCCAGGTCAAAACACGTCAACCCCACAAGGACTCCCGCGTGCGTACTGCGTTCCCCCGCGCCCTCCGTCCCACCCTGCTGACCGTCCTCGCGACCGTCACGGCGATCGCCGGACTCGCCGTCCCGTCATCTGCCGCGGCAGCGACCGCGCACGACGGCACGACTCAGGCCACCGCAGCCGCGTCCTGCTGGGAGATCAAGACGTCGACCCCGTCCGCCGACGACGGCGTCTACTGGATCCAGACCCCGCAGCTTCAGGTGCCGACCCAGATCTACTGCGATCAGACGACCGACGGCGGCGGGTGGGAGCTGATCGGCCGCGGCCGTGACGGCTGGACCTACAACTACAACGGCAAGGGCACGCCGGCCGACGTCGCGACCACCGTCACCGGCACCGCCGCATTCACTCCCCGTCAGCTCGACTCGACCGTCATCAACGGTCTGCTCGGCGGGCGGCGGTTCGACTCGTTCTCCGACGGCGTACGTGTCCGGCGTGCGACGAACCAGGCCGGCACGACCTGGCAGGAAGACCGGTGGACCTATCGCGCCAACTCCCGCGACCGGTGGACCTGGGCGCTGGGCGCCGGGCTGCCGGTGGCCTCGGCCAGCCTCGGCAGCAGCAACTTCAGCAACACCACGACGTACGAGTTCGGCTCCGACCCCGGCTACCAGCGGCTCTGGACCTACGAGAACGTCAAGAACGGCTATGTCCGCGGGTTCAACTTCGGCCAGAACGGCATCGGCTCGACGTCGGCGAGCAGCTACATCTACTCCAAGGCCTCCGGCGGGGCGTACGGCACGCCGTTCAGCCAGGTGTTCATCCGCCCGAAGCTGCTGACCAGCGACCTGAACTACTCGGCGATCCCGGACTCCGGCACGGCTGCGCAGACCATCAAGGCCGCGCCGCGCAGCGGATCCCTCCCGGCGACCTGGGGCGTCACCGGCCAGGGCGCCGGCGGCACGAGCGAGAACGCCACCGAGGTGCAGGCCTTCGCCCAGATCGGCAACACGATGTACGTGGGCGGCAACTTCACCACGGTCCAGAAGGGTGCCGCAGCAACCGGTGCGGACAAGGTGGCCCAGCCCTACCTCGCTGCCTTCGATGCGACGACCGGCAACTACATCAGCACGTTCAAGCCGGTGCTCAACAGTCAGGTCAAGGCATTGGTGGTCCTTCCGGACGGCCGCCTCGCGGTCGGTGGTGAGTTCACCACGGCCGGCGGTGCGGCGCACTCCGGTCTCGTCGTGGTCAATCCGACCACCGGCGCGGTCGACACCACCTGGACGACCAACGTGGAGAACCGGGTCAAGGGTGCCAAGGTCTCGGTCCGCGGTCTCGACATCGGCGGCGGATACCTCTACCTCACCGGCGCGTTCACGCACATCGTCCGTGGCACCTCCGCCGTCTATGCCAAGGACGGCGCCCGGATCACCCTGTCGACCGGCGTCGCCGACAAGAACTGGAACCCCGACTTCAACGGCACCGGTACGGCGCTCGACGTCAGCGACGACGGCTCGACGGTCTATTTCTCCGGCTACTTCACCCTGATGAAGACCAGCACCACCAGCCAGCCGGCGGACCGGGCCGCTGCCATCAGCACGGCGACCGGGGCCAACAAGGTCCACGACTGGCAGCCCACGTTCAGCACGTCGGGCACGGCCCGCTACCAGCAGGCGATCAAGCAGGTGGGCAACAAGGTCTGGCTCGGCGGATCCCAGCACAGCATGTTCGCGTACGACCCCGCGACGTTCGCCCTCGTCAACACCAACATCACCAAGGCCGGCGGCGACCTCCAGGCCATCACCGGCGGCAACGGTCTGGTCTTCGGTGGCTGCCACTGCGAGAACTGGAACTACTCCGACACGACCAACTACGACTCCGGCACGACGCCCGGATCGACCAACACCACCTGGTCCGAGGCCGACAAGATCTACTACGTCGGCGCCTGGGATGCGTCGACCGGCGCCTATGAGCCGGAGTTCACGCCCGAGATGCGGGCACGCAGCGGCCAGGGAGCCTGGGCGCTCAAGGTCGCGACCGACGGCACCCTGTGGGCCGGCGGCACGATGACCTCGGCCGTCCGCGAGAACGGCTCCAACCAGTGGGTCGGCGCGTTCGTACGCTTCGCGGTCCGTCCGCACACCGCCCCGGCAGCACCCACGGCGCTCAAGGCCACGGTCAGCGGCTCCACTGCTGCGGTCAGCTGGAAGGCGAGCACGACGAGCGGAGTCACGTACGAAGTGCTCCGCAACGACCGTGTCGTCGCCACCTCGACCGGCACCAGCGCGACGATCGGTGGGGCGTCGGGCGGGGACCGCTACTTCGTCCGCGCCGTCGACAGCTGGGCCAACCGGTCGGCGTCGACCCCGGTGGTGACCGCAGGCACCGCTGCGGGGACGTCGACCCCGTTGGCCAACGCGTCCACGTGGTCGTACTACTTCGACAACACGACTCCGGTCGCAGCCGGATGGAATCAGCCCGGGTTCAATGCATCCTCGTGGAAGACCGGTGTCGCGCCGCTCGGCTGGGGCACCGGTGCCATCACCACCAACATCGACGTGCCCGCGGGCCAGACCCGTACCCTCACGTCGTACTTCCGGTCGTCCTTCAGCGTGCCCTCACCGGGAGACTTCGCGACCTACACGCTGACGACCCGGGCCGATGACGGCATCGTCGTCTACGTCAACGGGACGGAGGTCGGCCGCTCGAACATGCCCACCGGCACCGTCACCGCAGGCACGTACGCCCTGTCGGCCCCGAGCACGGCCACCGCGCTGGCGTCCCCGGTCGTCCTGACGATCCCGAAGTCGCTGCTCGTCGCCGGCACGAACTCGGTGGCCGTCGAGGTGCACTCCAACTACAAGTCGACCCCGAGCGCGAGCATGGACCTGTCCATCGTCGCGAGCAACTAGTCGCGCCGGTCGCCCATGAGTGTCCTGGCCGACGCGCGCGCCGCCCATCAAGAGCTGGCGCGAGCGCAGAAGAGTGGAGCGGGCGTGCCGTGGTACATGCGCGTCGTCAACCGGCGACTCGGCCGCCTGATCGCCGCGTTGTCGGCGCAGCTCCCGATCTCGCCGAACCAGCTGACCGGGGCCAGCTTCGCGTCCTTCCTCGCCGCGGCCGGACTGCTGGTCTGGGTGCATCCGGGAGTCGTCATGGCCGTCGGAGCGGTGCTGCTGCTCCAGCTGGGCTTTGCGTTCGACTCCGCGGACGGCCAGCTCGCGAGGTTGCAGGGCGGCGGATCGCCGGCCGGCGAGTGGCTTGACCACGTCGTGGACTCCGCGCGCCACCTGATGTTTCACCTGGCGGTGCTGGTCGGCCTGTTCCGGTTCACCGATGTCTCAGACGCCGTGCTGCTGGTGCCGATCGGCTTCGGGGTCGTGGCAACGGTCCGGTTCTTCGCCCAGATCCTGGCCGAGCAGCTGGCCCGACGCGATCCGGTCGCCGGACCCGACGCGGTCCCGAGGTTCGGCACCCTGATCCAGCTTCCCGCCGACACCGGCGTGCTCAACTTCGCCGTGCTCCTGTGGCCGTGGACGACGGCGTTCCTGTGGGTCTACGGGATCATCGGCGCGCTCAACCTCCTGCTCCTGCTTGCCACCGTCGTCCGCCGCCATCGCGAGCTCGATGCCCTGCGCCCCGGCGGCTCGGCGTGAGCACCCGGGTCGCGACGGAGTCGTCGTACGACGAGTTCGCCGCTGAAGGGGCGCGTCTCCCGGCCTGGCCGGTGCTGACCCTGATCTGGGGCTATCCGGTGTTCTGGGCGCTCGGCGCGACCGTCATTGCCGGCGTGCTGCTCACCATCGCGATGCTGACCTACCTCGTGTACAACCGGTCGGTTCGGATCGTGCCGGGATTCGGCGCGCTCGCCGCCTTCGTCGCCTGGGTGATCCCGTGTGCCATCCGGATCGACTCCACCCAACGCCTGCTCGGCTACTTCTACCGACTGTCGATCCTGATCGTGGTCGCGGTGGCTTTCCTGTACGCGATCAATGCCACCGTCCACCTGACGCGTCGCAAGGTGGTGAATGCGCTGACGTTCCTGTGGTTCGTCACGATCGTCGGCGGGTTGGTCGGGATGGCATTCCCCGAGTTCCGGTTGTCGACGCCGGTCGGGCTGCTGCTCCCCGATTCGCTCACCAGCAACTTCTACGTCCACGACCTGTTCTTCCCGCCGCTCGCCGAGGTCCAGCACCCTTACGGATCCCCGACGACATTCATACGACCGTCGGCACCCTTCCCGTACGCGAACAGCTGGGGCGTGGCCCTGGTTCTGCTGACGCCGGTGGCGGTGGCACGGTTCCTGATGTCGTCGTCGAAGGCGCTGCGCCTGCTGATCCTGATCGGCCTGGCGGTCATGATCGTGCCAGCGACGGCATCGTCGAACCGTGGGATGTTCGCCGCGCTCGGACTGGCCGGCGTCTACGTCGTCGTGCGTCTCGCGGTTCGCGACCGGGCAGCGCCAATGATCACGATCGGTCTGGTGGGAGCGATCGGTGCGGCGGTCCTGCTCGCCAACGGGGTCATCAGCCAGATCTCCACCCGCGAACAGTATGGCCAGTCGATCGGCGTACGGCTCGACCTGTACCGCGAGACCCTTTCGCGGACGTTGCACTCGCCGCTGCTGGGCTACGGCGCACCACGACCATCGGCGGTCGATCAGATCTCGGTGGGCACGCAGGGCTACGTCTGGATGCTGATGTTCAGCTACGGCTTCGTCGGTCTTGCGTTGTTCTGCTGGTTCCTGTGGAGCTCAACGTTGCGGACGTGGCGCTCGCCCGGCGACGTCGACCTGGTCCTGCACAGCGTGTTGGTGGTGGCGAGCGTGGTGATCGTCTTCTACGGGCTCGACATCATGCAGCTGCTGGTCATCATGCTGGTCGCGGGCCTTCTGCTGCGCAATCGGTACGGGCTGGAAGGCCGTTCGGCAGGTGGCTGACGGGCAAGCCCCCGGGCGCGGGTTCGCCTGGGCAGGTGCAGTGAACCTGATCGGTGGCGTGATCGGATCCGGGGTGACCCTGGTGCTGGCAGCTGTTGTCGGCCAGCACCTCGGCACACGCGGCGCGGGTACGTACTTCCTGGTCGTCGCGGTGTTCATGATCGTGTCGAACGTCGCGGAGCTCGGAGCCGACACCGGGCTCGTGCGGTTCGTCTCGAGCGCCCGTGCGACCGGTCGCGACGGCGAGATCCGTTGGCTGATCCGTACGGCCGTCGCGCCCGTGCTGCTGATCGGCCTGGGCGTCGTGGCAGTTGCCGGCGTGGTCGTACGCGCGCGGCCTGAGCTGTTTCCCGAGCTGTCGCCGTCCTTCATCGTGGTGGCGGCGATAGTCGCGGTGCTGTCGTCGCTGATGGCCGTCGTGCTCGCCGTCGTCCGTGGCTTCGGTGATGTGGTGGCCTATCCGCTGCTGCAGAACGGCACCGTTCCATTGCTCCGGCTCGGAGGCATTGCCGCCGTGCTGGTCGCGGGCCACGGCGTGACCGGTGTGTTGGCGGCCTGGCTGGCTCCCGTTCCGATTGGCCTGCTGGCTGCGTCGATTGTTGCTGCACGCCTTCTGCATGGGGCGTCGACAGACCGAACGCCGTTGCCATCAGCTCGACGTGCCGTCGTGTCTCGGGAGTTCTGGACGTTCAGCGCGACGCGGGGCGTGGCTGCCGGAGTCGAGATCTTGCTGGAGTGGGCCGATGTCCTGATCGTCGGCGCGCTGACGTCGACGACCGCCGCCGGCATCTATGCGGTGGCAACCCGCTGCGCACGCGGTGGTGACGTGGTCCAGCAGGCGGCCCGGATCGCCATCGGCCCGGTGATCAGCGCCGCCCTGGCCCGAGACGAGCGCGACACCGTGCGCGACCTCTACGGACTTGTCACGGCTGCAATGATCTGGGTCGCCTGGCCGTTCTACCTCGTCCTCGCCATCTTCGGGAGCAGCTTCCTCGCGATCTTCGGACCCGGTTTCGCAGACGGCGCCGTGGCCTTGGCCATCCTCGCGATCGCGATGGCGGTGGCGACCGCGGCGGGCGCGGTGCAGACGATCTTGCTGATGGGTGGCCGCGGCACGTGGCAACTGGCCGACAAGGCCGGCGTGCTGGTCCTCAACGTCGTACTCGACTTCGTCCTCGTGCCGATCTGGGGCATCCGCGGCGCCGCGGTGGCGTGGGCCGTGGTGATCCTGGTCGACACCGCTCTCGCGGTGTGGCAGGTGCAAGGGCTCATGGGCCTACGCCCGCGTGGTCGCCACATCCCGGACGCTGCTGCCGTGGCGGTGGCAGCGGCCGGGGTGCCGCTGCTTGTCTCGCGACTCGTGCTCGGTTCGTCGATGACGGTGCTGCTGGGAACCCTCGCGGTGGTGGTGCCGTTCTATCTAGTCGTCGGTTGGGTCCTGCGAGTCCGCCTGGGGCTCGAGGAGCTCGTCCACCAGCGTGGTGCCGCGGGACCGGTCGTACGCGCGGCCCGTCGCGATTGACGCGCTGTAGGTGGAGGCGCTGGCGTGTCTGGGCACCGCGGTGACTCGCTCGCCGCCTCCGGACCGGGTGCGCGAGGGGAACAGGCAGCTGAGCGTGATGTCGACTCCCTTGGAGGTCAGCAACCCGACGAACCGTCGCAGGGACGCAGCGTCGTCCGTGGTCGTACGGACCAGGAGAACCGAGTCGGACCGGCTGGCGATCGCGACCTTGTTGGCGGCGGACGAGATCAGGGTCGTGTCGATCACGATGATCTCTCCTGCCCACGAGCTGAGCTTGCGCTCGGTGGGCCAACCGCGACGGATCTTGCCCTCGTTGATCGCACTGGCGTCGACGAAGTGCGCACGACGTCCGCGCCGCGCCAACGCGTCGACGAGCTCTTCACCCGGCGCGACAGTGCTGTCGTTGTCGTCGGCGTCGACCATGATCGTGAACGGATGCTCGGCGCTGATCTCTTCCGGCAGCTTGAGCATGAACGCGGCGATGTCCCACGTGTCCGAGCGGTGTGCGTCACGGGTGCCGTCCAGGACGATCTGACCGCTGACCACGCTGAGTCGATCGATGCTGCCGATCTCGGAGTCGTCCTCCTTGCGCAGCAGGGCGAACGGGACGCCGAGGAGCACGCCGAGGAACAGGCCTGACAGGGCCAGCAGGAGCAGACCAGGCGTCGAGGCAGAGCCCGGCTTCTCGGCCTTGCTCACCACCCGGCCGGGGTCGACGTCGAACGTGCCGAGTCGCGCGAGGTTCGAGGCGAGTGCGTCGGCCCGGACATTCAGCGGGCGCTTCGAGGCCGCCGTGGCACCGGGCTTCTCGGTCGCCTTCGTGACGGCGGCCAGCTGGTCATTGGTCTCGGCCAC
>JAWWPE010000051.1:0-19760 GCA_033850895.1 Nocardioidaceae bacterium
CTGCGCGACCTCATCGGCCGCCCCACGACGCCGCTCGCCGAGTCACTCCGCACGTTGGTCTGACCCGACGCCGGGCCCGGCTGTCCGGGCCCGGCGTTAGCGTGAGGCGTATGGAACAACGACTCAGTTTGATCACGCTCGGAGTGGCCGATCTGGCCCGGTCCCGTCGGTTCTACGAGGACGGTCTCGGCTGGACGAAGGGCAATTCCGAGGAAGAGGTGGCGTTCTACCAGCTCAATGGCCTGATCCTCGCGCTCTGGGGCAGAGCCGAGCTCGCCGAGGACGCCCAGGTGCCGGACCCGGGCGCGACATTCAGTGGGATTGCCCTGGCTTTCACGACGCGCAACCACGATGAGGTCGACGAGGTGCTGGAGCTCGTCGCGGCCGCAGACGGCACGATTCTCAAGCCTGCCGGCGAGACGTTCTGGGGTGGCTACTCAGGCTATTTCGCCGATCCCGACGGCCATCCGTGGGAGGTAGCGTGGAATCCCGCGTGGCCGATCGACGAGGCCGGGCACGTGTCGCTCGGCTCATGAGCGACGCCCTGGCGGAGATCCGCGCCCGAATCATCGAAGACCCGGCTAACGCCTGGGCGAAGGAGCTCGGCTGGGCACCGCTCTACACTGCCGCCCCCACCTCGCGGATCGCGATCATCGGCCAGGCGCCTGGTCGACGCGCCCAGGAGAGCGGCATCCCCTGGGACGACCCGAGCGGCGTCAAGCTGCGCGACTGGCTCGGCGTCTCGGACGAGGAGTTCTACGACCCCGCGCGGATCGCACTGCTGCCGATGGACTTCTACTTCCCTGGCAAGGCGACGAGCGGCGACCTTCCGCCGCGCAAGGAGTTCGCCCCGATCTGGCACCCGCTGATCCTCGAGCAGCTCCCCGACCTGCAACTCACAATCCTGATCGGCAGCTACGCCCAGAAGCACTACCTCCGGACCAGGTCGTCGCTCACCGAGACGGTCCGAGGCCACGCCGACTATCTCCCGGCGTACTTCCCGATCGTGCACCCGTCGCCGCTCAACTTCCGCTGGCAGGCCAAGAACCCATGGTTCGAGACCGACGTCATCCCCGAGCTGCGGCGTCGTGTCCGAGCGGCACTGTGACGTTCGGCGTACGCCGCGACAGCGCCAGCTCGAATCCGGTCGGCATCAGCGTCAACCGCTCCGCGATCTCCAGCTCGTACGCGGGGTCCCCAGCGATGTCGTAGCGGTGGAGCATGCGGGCGAGCACCAGGATCGCCTCGTGCAGGGCGAATTGCCGCCCGATGCACGACCGCTCCCCCGTCCCGAACGGTTTGTAGGTGTGCGGCGGCCGACCTCGTGAGTTCTCGGGCAGGAAGCGGTCCGGGTCGAACTCCTCGGCGTCCGCGCCCCATACGCTCTTGTCGCGGTGCATCATCGGCAGGATCACGATCGTCCAGTCCTCCGGCCGCATCGTGTGTCCGGTGCTGAGGACGGTCGTCTCGCGCGGACTGCGGGCGAACGCGGGGGCGGTCGGCCACAGTCTCAACCCTTCGTCCAGCACGCGGCGCAGGTAGCGGAACTTCGCCACCTGCTCGAATGTCGGTTCGGTGTCGACATCGGGCCCGAGGATCTCGTCGACCTCCGCTTGCGCCTTGGCCAGGACGCCGGGATTGCGCGACAGGTAGTAGAGCGCGAACGACAGCGCTCCAGACGTGGTCTCGTGCCCGGCGACCAGGAACGTCAGGATCTGGTGACGGATGTTGAGGTCGTCAAGCCGAGCTCCCGTCTCGGGGTGCGGGGTGTGCAGCATGATCCCGAGCAGGTCACTCTCGTCGGGCTCGCCGGCCCGTCGCTCGGCAATGATGTCGTCGAGGAGCTTGTCCACATATTGCAGGTGATGGGCGTTTCGCTTGTCGATGCGCTTCGCCAGCAGCGAGGCACCCGGCATGGCGTTGAGCGAACCCTTGCGCTGACCGGCCTTGAGGGCAGCGATCATCGCCGGGATGAACGGATGCGGCTCACTCCGCGAGAACGATCCGAAGTCGGTGCTGAACGCCGTACGACTGATGGTCTCCATCGTCAGCTTGGTCATGTCGGCGGAGACGTCGACCGGCACCGACTTCGTGTCCCACAGGTCGAACAGCTCCTGAGCCGCGGCCAGCATGATCGGGTGATAGCTCTGCATCGCCGACTTGGTGAACGCCGGCCGGAGCAAGTCGTGCGCGAGCGCCCAGTTGGTGTCGTCGTTGTACGCGGTGAACAGCCCTTCGCCGGCGAACTCGCGCAGCGCGACCAAGGCGGGTGATAACCCCTTCTCGAACCGCGACTCGTCACACAGCTCAGCGGCCAGCTCAGCCCCGGTGACGAACACGAACTTCTGGTCGAAGACATGCACCTCGAAGATCGGCCCGAGGCCCTTGCCGCGTTCCATCATGCTCTGCAGCGGCGCACCCGGGTTGATCTTGCGGATGTCGCCGATCACCGGTCGGCGACCGGGAGGATGCGGGAAGCTCTGCCCGGACCAGTCGTTGCGCACGTCGACTCCTTATTGGACTGATATTCAGTAACCTCACACTAGCCCGTGCTGAATCAAAGTCAAGTAGTCTGCTGGCCATGGCAACTCGCACGCGGCTCAGCCGCGAAGCCCGTCAGGACCAGCTGCTCGACCTCGGCGCCGAGCTGTTCGCCGACCGCTCGTACGAGGACGTCCACATCGAGGAGCTCGCCGAGGAAGCCGGCGTCTCCCGCGGCCTGCTCTATCACTACTTCCCGACCAAGCGAGCCTTCTTTGCCGCGATGGTCCACCGGGAGTCGGCCCGGATGTCTGAGCTCACCAAGACCGACGCCTCGCTGCCGATCCTGGCCCAGCTGCACCAGGGCATCGAGTCCTACCTCGATTACTGCGAGGGCCACAAGATGGGGGTCAAGGCGGTGTTCCACGGCGGCGCGTCGGCCGATCCGGAGATCCAGGCCATCGTCGAGAGCGACATGCAGGTGCAGCAGGATCGCATCCTGTCTGCGGTGGAGCCGGGCGGGAAGCCGACGGAGCTCACCCAGATCGCCGTACGCAGCTGGCTGCACTTCCTGCGCAATGCGTGCCACACCTGGCTCGACTCCAAGGACGTCGCCCGCGACGAGATCCGCGATCTGTGCGTCCACACCCTCGTCGCGACGCTGCTCGCGTTGCCGGAGGACTCCCGCCCATCCGGCATCGCGGAGCTCGCGCCCTAGAGCCCGCTTCGCTTGCTGAACGACATCACGGCGCCCTGATACTTCGAGCCCGCCACGCGTACGAACTTGTCGAGCATCCACGCGTCGGCGCCGATCAGCACCCTCGCCTTGTTCTTCTCGACCCCCCGGAGGATGACCTTGGCGGCCTTCTCAGGGCTGGTGCGGGCCATCTTGTCGAATGAGTTGGCCAGCTTGTCGTGATCGCGGCCCTCGACCTGCTCGCCGTTGCGGGCGATGTTGGTCTTGATCCCGCCGGGGTGCACGCAGGTGACCTTGACCGGACGCTTGGCGATCGTCATCTCCTGGCGCAACGCCTCGGTGAACCCGCGCACCGCGAACTTCGCGGCGTTGTACGCACTCTGGGTCGGCACGGAGAACAACCCGAAGACGCTCGAGATGTTGATGATGTGCCCGTCGCCGGAGGCAATCAGGTGCGGGAGGAAGGCCTTGGTGCCGCTGACGACGCCCCAGAAGTCGACGTCCATGACCCGGTCGATGTCCTTGAACGACATCTCCTCGATGTCCCCTGTGAACGCGATGCCGGCGTTGTTGAAGACCATGTTGACCTTGCCGAAGTGCTCGAAAACCGTGTCGGCGTAGGTCAGCACGAGCTCGCGCTGGGAGACGTCGAGCGTGTCGGACCTGACGTCCGCACCGGCCGCCTTGACCAGCGCCTCGGTCTCGGCGAGGCCGATCGTGTCGACGTCGCAGATCGCCAGCTTGGCGCCGCGCTCGGCGAGCTCAACGGACAGCGCACGGCCGATGCCGGATCCGGCGCCGGTGACGACGGCGACCTTGTCGGTGAAATGGGTCATGGCCAGTTCCTATCGGTGGAGTGCCCTTCGAGACACGCGACTCTGGAGTTTCAGATACTGATGGTATCTGAAAGCAGGGTGGATCGGAACCGGGTCGGCTGGAGAGCCGGATCACAGCGTGCGGCGACGCGGCTTCAGACGTACGTTCGGCAGCGGCGGAGCCGGGATGACCTCGCCGTGGTGACCGTCCACGAAACCGAATCGCTCACTCTCGGCCTCCCAGTCGGCCCGGGCGTCGGCGATCTCGTCGTGGGTGCGGCCGATGAAGTTCCACCACATGACGAGGTCCTCCTCGAACGGCGCACCGCCGATCAGCAGCAGCGTGGTGTCGATGCGTACGTCGACCGTGGCCTGGTCGCGGCCCGGCGCAAGGTAGTACATCTGTCGGTGCGCGACATCGAAGTCGTCGACGACGACATGGCCGTCGATCGCCAGCACGGCGTGCTCGAACTCCGGGTCGAGCGGAACCGTCAGCCGGCCGGCGCGCACCTTGAGCTCCACGCCGACCATGGGCGAATAGGTCGTGGCCGGTGAGGAGACCCCGTCGAACGTCCCCATCATGACGGTGGCGCTCCATCCGTCACGCGTGACGTGCGGCAGCTCGGCGTGGTGCTCGAAGTTGGACGGACCGTTGCGGCGGCTGTCGGGCAGGGCCACCCACAGCTGGATGCCATGCATCAGTGTCGGACCTCTGGCCACCGTGACCTCGGAGTGCGACACCCCATCGCCTGCGGTCATCAGGTTGAGCTCGCCGGGACGCAGGAGCACGTCACTGCCCCGGCTGTCGCGATGCCTGATCTCGCCGGCGATCGGCCACGTCACGGTCTGCAGTCCGGTGTGAGGGTGGGGCAGGACGTTCATCCGTTCGAACGTCGGACCGAACAGGTCGACGAAGCACCACGGCCCGACGGTCGGCAGCCCCCGCTGCGGGAGCGTGCGGTGCACGGACAGCCCCCGGACCCCACCGAGTGGCACGACGCGCGAGTCGATCACCCGGTCGGCGCTCCCCACCGAAGGCACAGTCATCCGATCAGGGTACGACGCAGGCGTTCCAGGGTGACGTCGTCTCCCCCGACGCTGCGGAACCACCCGTGCACACCACCGTCGTGTGAGTCCCACACGTCGAGCACGCCTTCGATCGCGTCGGGCGCCACCGCGAAGAAGGCCGGCGGCAGGGCGGCGCGGTGTCGCCACCCGGTGCCCCTGCGGAGCCTGGCGCTGATCGCCTGCTCGGCCGCGGTCGTCGCCAGGTAGTCGGCCACGATGGCCTCACGGGGCACCCCCACGAGACGCAGCAGCAGCGCGACCGACACGCCGGTGCGGTCCTTGCCGGCGGCGCAGTGGATCAGCGTGGCGCCGTTGGAATGGGCGACTTCGCGCACCAGCTCGACGAGATACATCGAGGCATGGTCGAGCAGCACGAGATAGAGACCCGAAAGGTCCTCCCATGGCGCGGCGTCGGGTCGGAGCGCGCTCAGCAACGGCAGGTTGACGATCCGGGCGCCGCTCTGCGCGAGCGGGTGGATCGACTCGTACTCACCGTCGGAACGCAGGTCGATCACCAGCGCCGGCGGCCACACGATGCCCTCGGGCGCGGTGTCCTTGGCGGTCGGCAACGCGCTCCGCAGCAGTCGTCCACGCAAGATCTCGGCGCCGTCCTCGGTCCGCAACCCGCCAACGTCGCGGAGGTTGGGGACGTGAACGGTGTGCACAGGCACAGCCTAGGGCCGACCACCGTCAGCCGCCGGGGCTCTGCCGGTCAAACCGGTCGGTGGTACCACGTAAAATTGCGGTATGCCCCGTACTCGCCGCGTTGCCACCACCGCCCTGGTCGGCAGCGGCGCGACCCTCGGCGGGTTCTATGCCTTCCTGGTCGGCGAGGCACTCCTGGCCCGGCGCGCGATCGGCACGACGGACGCCCGCCCGCCCTCGCCCGACGGTGTCTACGGCGACGACCTGCCGGGCCGCACGATCGGTTGCCTGGTGATCGGCGACTCCGCCGCGGTCGGCTACGGCATGGTCACCAGCGACACCACTCCCGCCGGACAGATCGGGCTCGGCGTCGCCCACGTGCTCGACGCGCCCGTCGAGATGCGATGCCGCGCGGTGGTGGGTGCCCAGACGTCCGACCTGATGGAGCAGATCGACCTCGCCGGCGACTTCCAGCCCGACGTGGCGGTGATCGTCGTCGGCACCAATGACGTCACGCACCAGGTGCGCCCCAGCACGTCGGCCCGACAGCTCGCCGAGGTCGTCACCCGGCTGTCCGAGGCGGGTTGCGAGGTCGTGGTCGGCACCTGCCCAGACCTCGGCACGGTGCGTCCGATCCGACAGCCGCTGCGCCTGGTGGCACGCCTCCTCAGTCGCCAGCTCGCCCGCGAGCAGACCGTTGCAGTCGTCAACGCGGGTGGCCGCGCTGTCTCCCTGGCGGGTCTGTTGGGGAAGGTCTTCGACGAAAAGCGCGACATCATGTTCGGCGCCGATCGTTTCCACCCGTCCGCCACGGGCTACGCCAACATGGTCTCGGTGCTGATCCCGGCCGTCACGGCGTCATTGCGCGAGAAGGAAGTCAGCGCGGCATACGCCTATGCCGGCCGGCCGCGCGATCTGATGTCGGTGAGCGATGCCGCCGCCGAGGCCTCCCAGCACGCGGGCACCCAGGTCGTGAAGCACGGTCGTTGGGCCACCGTGCTCCGCAGACGGCGCTAGTCGCCGCAGACGCAACGATGGCCGGCCCCGAAGGACCGGCCATCGTCATGCGTTGCGTGGGCTAGTTGCGGTTGAGGATCGCCAGGATGCGCAGCATCTCGATGTAGAGCCACACGATCGTGACGGTCAGACCGAAGGCCGCCCGCCAGGACTCGCGCTCGGGGATGCCGGCCGCGATGCCCTTCTCCACGTAGTCGAAGTCGAGGATCAGCATGAACACCGCGATGATCACGCCGATGAAGCTCGAGATCAGGCCCATCGTGCTGAAGCCGTTGAAGCCGAAGCTGTTGTTGAACAAGCTCAACACGAAGTCGAGCAGCGAGACTGCGACGAAGCCGAACATCGACGCGACGACGACCTTGCGGAACCGGTCGTTGACCTGGATGTTGAAGAACTTGTATGCGAACAGCGTGCCGGCGAATGCGGCCATGGTGCCGAGGATCGCGCCGAAGACGATCGACGGGTCGCCGCCGACGTAGGTCGACACGATCTTGGAGAAGGCGCCGACGAACAGGCCCTCGACCGCCGCATAGAGCAGGACGAGCGCCGGGCTCACGGACCGCTTGAACGAGTTGACCATCGACAGAGCGAATCCGCCGAGGCCGCCGACGAGAGTCAGCGTGTAGGCGGTCTGCAGTGCGCTGTTGTCGACCGGGTCGTCGAAGGTGCCCGCGCCAAGGTTGCCGACCATCAGCCAGGCCACGGCGGCCGCGGCGATGAGCACGCCAAGTGTGATGGCGGTCTTCTCGACGACCGACTCGATCGTCATCCGGCCGGTGCCGCTGCCGGTGTGGGTGGGCGGGCCTTCTCCGTTGAGGTCGATCTGCCACTGCGACGGGCTGGTCGCCGTGGCGACGCCGCCCTTGCCGTTGAACTCGGCACTACGGGCGAAAACTGGGTTCTTGCTCTGCATGGTGTCCCTCCGTGGGATCGGCTCCGGCGTGGAGTCATTGCGTTCACTGTATCCAACGAATGCGGACGGGCGTTTGCTCCCAAATCAGTGGTTGGACTTGGAAACCTTCTTGGTGTCCAGCACGGCCGGAACCTTGAGGAACGGACCCTTGGGCTCCTGGGGCTGGGCTCCCGGCATCGGGATCGTCGCCGCTTGCTCGTTGTCCCACTTTCCGCGGATCAGCGAGAGCGGGAAGACGTTGAACGCACTCCGCCCTGTCTCGAGCCTGGCTGCCTGGATCAACGAGGTGCATCCGTCATCGGCGCACGGTTGGTCCTCTCCGGGCGCGTGGCTGAACGGGTCGAGCGGATGTCCCGCCTGGTCGAACAGCTGCACCTGGTGCAACGGCTTGCCGTCGGCGCCGTACACATAGATGTTCTTCAGGGGCTTCCCGTTGAACATCAGGCCCTTGGTGGCCGGGTCGTTGAGCACCGAGTCGGCGCCGGCGGAGTAGCCCCGGTCGAACGAGCCGTCGCCGCCGCTGCCGCCGTTATCGGTCGCCGCTCGGATGGGCAGCAGCGCCAGAACGGCGATGACGTTGCCGACAAGGATGAGGGTCGGAACGCCCTTCCCGAGCCACCGGCCGCGTCCCCACTGGACGCTCACCACGAGGAACGCCGCGAAGACGATCCACCACGCTCCGTCGAACCAGTAGCCGCGCTCCATGCCGAAGAACGCGGCGAGCACCCACGAGGCGACCCACGCACGGATGACCCACCAGAGAGGTCGCAGCGTGGTGGCGAAGTCGAGTGCTGCGGCAAGCGCCGGATTGCGGCGGATCGCGATGCGTACGTCGGCGAGCGTGTCGCGACCGCTCTGCGCAAGTCCGGCGAACGCGCCGCGCTTCCGGGCGCGGGCGGGCAGGCCGGCGGCGGCGCGGAGCTCGGCGGCGTAGGCGATGGGGTCAGGGAGCGTACGTCGAAGATCCTCGGCCAGCGACTCCGACAGGTCGGCCTCGAGCCCGTCGGTCAGCTCATCGCGCTCCTCCTCAGGCAGATCGGCGAGTGCTTCGCGTACGGCAGCTGCGAACTTGGCGATCTCGGGGGCGACGGTGGACGTGGTCATGATGCCTCCAACAGGTTGTTCATGGTGGTCGAGAACTCGGCCCAGACCTTGCGCTGGACGTCGAGCGTGGCGCGCCCTTGCGCGTTGATGCCGTAGTACTTGCGGTGCGGCCCCTCCTCCGACGGCACGACGTAGGACGTCAGCGCCCCCGCGGTGTAGAGCCGTCGCAACGTGCCGTAGACCGACGCATCGCCGACCTCTTCGAGACCGCCCGCGCGCAACCTGCGCACGACGTCATAGCCGTAACCGTCCTCCTGCTCGACGACGGCGAGCACCGCCACGTCGAGCACGCCCTTGAGCAGCTGAGTTGCATCCATGGATCGGACAGTACCACGCAATCCGCACTAGTGCGTACGGCGTGGTTCGGCGTGTCGCCGACCCGTGATCAGCTGATGCGGTGGGCGCCGGCGTACGCGTTGAAGGCGCCGCCCCTGCTGAACCCGATCAGTGTCAGGCCGGCCGATTCGGCGTGCTCGACCGCCAACGACGACGGGGCCGAGACCGCCGCGAGCACCGCGATGCCAGCCAGGTGCGCCTTCTGGACCAGCTCGAACGAGGCACGGCCCGAAACCTGGAGGACCGAACCGGCGAGCGGAAGGCGACCCTCGCGGAGCGCCCAGCCGACCACCTTGTCGACCGCGTTGTGCCGGCCCACATCCTCCCGGAGGCACAGCAGCTCACCAGACGCGTCGAACAGCCCGGCGGCGTGGACTCCCCCGGTGCGGTCGAACACCTTCTGCTGCTCGCGGAGCCGGTCGGGCAGCGAGCCGAGCAGTGCCGCCGAGTACGTCGTCCCGTCCTCGATGCGTCCGAAGTGTGCCGACTTGTGCACGGCCTCGATCGACGCGGTGCCGCAGATGCCGCAGGAGCTCGAGGTGTAGACGTGCCGCTCCAGGGAGAGGTCGGGCGGCGCCGTGTCGGCGCTGAGCTCCGCGTCGACGACGTTGAACGTCTGGAGCCCGGCGTCATCGGTGCCGGCACAGAAGCGCATCGAGGCCAGCTGTTCGGCGGACCAGATCACCCCCTCGGAGACCAGGAACCCGGCCACAAGGTCGAAGTCGTCCCCGGGAGAACGCATCGTGACCGAGAAGGACGTGCCGTTGACCCGGATCTCCAGCGGTTCCTCGACGGCGAGCGCATCCTCGCGCACCGTCGAGCCGCCGTCGATGTCGTACCGCCGGATCCTGGTGCGTCGGGCCAGCCGGCCGGCCACTAGCCGGACTCCTGCTCGCACAGGACGTTCGCCCGATCGATCGCGGCCTGGAGATCGGCCGGGAGGCCGCCGGCGAGACCCGCGGCGAGACCGGCGACGAACGTGGTGAGCGGTGCGGCCGGGCGTACGACTGCACGGGCCGCGGCGCCGGCCAGGTCGAGCACCTGATCGATGTCGAGGTCGAGGTCGGTGATGCCGAGCTCGGCAGCGAGCTTGGCCACCCAGTCCTCGAGTGCGATGTCAGTCATCAACAGCTCCTTCAGCCTTCTCCCGATCGTGCCACGTGTCGATGTCGAGGGCAGCCCGGGCATCGAGCGGGACCTCCACGAGTTCGAGCGCTGCGAAGAGCTCCCGGACCGACAGGTTGACCAGGGTCGGCCGTTCGCCGATGGCTCGCCGCAAGGCGTCAGAGCGTACGAGACACAGCAGGTGCTGGCGGCGACCGTCCGGATCGACCGCGACCACGCCATCGCCCTCGCCGAGCTCGGCAGCCAGCAGGATGGGCACCACCTCATCGAGATGGGCCTGGTCGCACGGCACGATCAGAATGTACGGCTCGGTCAGCTCCGCCAGCCCGGCACCGATCGCTGCGGCAGGTCCGGCGAAGCGGGGATCCTCCTGCACGACGGTGATGCCTGCGACCTCGACGTCGCCGACCACGACAACGTGCAGGCCGGCGACCGCGCGGAGCGCACGGTCGAGCATCGACTCGCCGGCCAGCTGGAGGGTGGCCTTGTCGACACCGCCGAGCCGGGAACCGCGGCCGCCGGCCAGCACGATCACCCCGACATCCATGCGGGTCAGGCGCCGACGTCGTGCAGGTGATGGACGATGTCGTGCAGGAAGTACTGGGCGAACGTCGCGACGGTGAACTCCGAACCGTCACTGCGCCGGCCCGTGCGGTCCCAGGCGTCGGCCGGCAGGGCGTCGAAGGCGTCCGCGAGGGCCTCCCCGGCGGGCACCAGCTGGGCCGCGACGGTGGCGGGATCCTGGGCGGCATAGTCGTCGGCGATCGCGGTGTCGTCCTGGTTCCAGTTGTCGAACAACGGATCGTCCTCGGTCAGCATCAGCTGGAGCCGCTGCCGGAACAGGACGTACACATCACGCACGTGGCAGGCGTACTCCGTGGGCGACCAGACGCCGGGTGCCGGGCGGGTACGCGCATCAGGGCGAGCCAGCACCGCGGTCCAGCGGGGCAGGTCTGCCCGGGTGCGGGCGCCGACCTCGGTGGGGTCGACCTCCCCGGCGGCCAGGCCGCACTCGGCGCAGCGCTCGCCCAGGACCCAGGTCCAGTCCTTGGTGTCGGGTTCGATCGTCACGCGTCTACGCTAGCCCGCGTGGAACCGCCCGCCTATCGCACTCGCCCGGTGTCGTTCACGCGCCGCGGCGGACGGCTCACCGAACGCCAGCAGAACGCCTGGGACAAGCACGGCGCGTACGTCCTCGATGTCCCGCGGCACGGACCGAACACGTCGGTCGACCCGACGTACGTCCTCGACGTGGCGGAGGCATTCGGGCGGGACGCTCCGCTCGTGGTCGAGATCGGCAGCGGACGTGGTGAGGCGCTCGTTCACGCCGCCGCGGAGCATCCCGAGCTCAACTTCCTCGGGCTCGAGGTGTACGTCCCCGGGGTGGCACAGACGTTGGTGACGATGCGCCATGAGCGGGTCGAGAACGTGCGCTTGATGATCGTCAACGCCGCCGAAGCGCTCGCGACAATGCTGCCCGCCGGCTCGGTGCACGAGCTGCGGGTCTGGTTCCCGGACCCCTGGCACAAGTCCAGGCACCACAAGCGGCGGCTGGTCACACCGGAGTTCGCGGGCCTTGCCGCCCGGGTGCTCGAACCGGGCGGCACCAGGCGGCTGGCGACCGACTGGGCCGACTACGCGGACCAGATGCACGACGTCGTTTCTCAGTCACCCGAGTTCAGCGCTTCCGACTGGTCACCCAGATTTGTCGGTCGCCCCGTCACGCGCTTTGAGCAGAAGGGTATCGACGCCGGACGGGTGATTCACGACGTCAGTGCCGTCAGACGTGCACCCTAGGATGGACGGATGATCGAGACGACCAACGCCGAAAAGCTTCACATCTCCGACGGTTTCGTCGTCTGGATCATCGGCCAGAACATCGAGGAGACGACCCTCCTGGATCCGATGCCGGAGGGTGCGGAGACGATCGAGGAACGCGACGACGACTCCGATGAGCACGAATCGATCGATGCCGCCCTGTTGTTCGTCGAGAACCGCGCGGAGCTGGTCGACCAGCTCGATGAGGTGCTCCCCCAGCTCGGGTCGATCCCGGTCGTCTGGATCACCTACTCGATCGGGAGACGCACCGACCTCGACGCCGACGGCATCCAGGAGCTGATTGCCGACTACGGCTGGCACACCGTCGAGGGCGTCGACCTCGACGAGACCTGGGCGGCCGTGCGCCTGCGGCAGGTCTGACCTCAGCCGGCGGCGCTCAGTCGGAACCGGGTGATCCAGATGCCCGGTGGCACCTGTTCGTCACCCAACGCCTCGAATCCGTGCTTCGCATAGAGGGCCACGGCCGGAGAGTTGTCCCGGCCGGTCGAGACGTACAGCTCGCGACCACCTGAGCGTTTGCGGACGCGCCCGAGGAGGGCGCTGGCGATGCCGCGTCGCAGGGCCGAAGGGCTGACCATGACCCGATCGATGTCGATGTGGTCATCGTGCTCGTGCCAGCTGGTTGCACCGAGCAGGTCGACGCCCTCCCACGCGGTGCACCAGTGACCACGCGGTGCGGCCAGCGCCTCATCATCCTCGTGCAAGGTGGGTATGCGGTCGTCGCCGATCAGGGACGCCTCGATCGCGTACGCCCCGTGCTGCAGCTTGAGCAGCATGGCGGCGACGTAGGGGTCAAGAGCGGGATCCGGCGACGACAGGATCATCCGGCGGTCACCATCTCGAGGGCGGCTTCGGCATATCTCGACCATTGTTCGGACTGCGTCGGCGCGATCACGACCCAGTCCTTGAACGGTCGGCCCTTGCCCGACGGGTCGAACAGCTCGGCGTCCGGCAGCGCGAGCGCCTCGGCGTGCCGTGCCGATCCGGCACCCAGCTTGACCGCGAACCGGCCACCCTTCAGGCACGCGAACGCGGTGCCGCCACACGTCAAGGAGCGCGCCCCGAACAGTGCGCCCGTCAGTACGCCTCGCGGGCCGAGATCCGCGGCGATGCCGTCGAACAACGCGTCTACGTCCATGCCCACCTCACCCGCTTCAATCTAGTGGTCGCCACCCGCGGTCGGGCTTCGAACGTCGTGCACACCATCCACCCGCCGGTCGCGATCAGCTCGAATCGGCTCGAAGGTAGCCTTGTCGCGATCGACTAGAGAGGTCTTCCATGCGGACTCGTGCACGCGCCATCGCCGTCGTCGTCGCCGGCCTGATGCTGGCCGCCTGCGGAAACATCCATCCCGGTGCTGCAGCCGTCGTCGACGGTCGGTCGATCTCGATGAAGTCGCTCGACAAGACCGCCAAGATCTACTGCCACTACGCCCTTGCGGCGGCGAAGGCGAACGGTGCCACGAAGCCCAGCAACGTCGAGGTTCGCCGACAGGCGATCAGCGGCATCGTCACGGCCGCCGTTGCCCGCAAGGTGGCCGCGGCCAAGGGCATCACGCCGAAACCGCAGACATATGTGCTCACCGGCGCGCAGCACGACCAGATCGCCAAGCAGTTCCCCTCCAACACCCATGACGTGATCAAGACGATCGAGGACGCCCAGGAGATGTCCGAGATCTCGGTCCGCCTCGGTGAGCTGTCCACCGGCACGACGCGTACCGCCGACAATGCGTCACAGCTCGCGGAGGTCGGGCAGGGCGAGATCGTCAAGGCGTTCCGGACCTACCACGTGCATTTCGCGCCGCGGTTCGGCCTGAACGACAAGCTCAAGGCCGTGGCGTCGACGGGTTCGTTGTCGGTCGCGGACCGCAGCCTCGACAAGTCCGCCTCAAACGAGCTGCCCGCCGCCCAACACTGCGCCTGATGCGCATCGTCGTGCTCAGCCCGCGGGTGGCGCCGGGCATACTCACCCTCGCCGCCTGGGACGCACTCCGGCACTCCGCCGAGGTGCGAGCGGCGGAGGACGACCCGCACGTGCGCGCGATCATCGCCTCCGGCATTGCGGTGGAGATCTCTGAGGGGCCGCCCGCGTACGCGGCCGACGCCGTCTGGATCGCTCCGACCGGTGATACCGCGTGGGCGCAGACGGTCGCCGATGACCTGCTCGGGGGCGGCGGCGACGCGGACGTCGAGGTGATCTTCGGATCGTACGACCTGCCCGGCGCCGCGCTGCTCGACGTCGTCGACGTCATGGACCGGCTTCGCCGCGAATGTCCCTGGACCGGCCAGCAGACCCACGAGTCGTTGAGCCACTACCTGTTGGAAGAGGCGCACGAGACGCTCGAGGCGTTGGACAACGGTGACAGCGAACACCTTCGCGAAGAGCTCGGCGACCTGCTGATGCAGATCGTCTTCCATGCCCGGATCGCATCCGAGAGCGAGGACTGGGACATCGACGACGTCGCCGCGGGCATCGCCGGCAAGCTCATCTATCGCAACCCCCACGTGTTCGCCGACACGGTCGTCACCAGTGCCGAAGAGGTCGACGCCAACTGGCAACGTCTCAAGGCGACCGAGAAGAAGCGGAGCTCCGCGCACGACGGCATACCGGCGACACTTCCCGCACTGGCATACGCCGACAAGGTGCTCGGTCGAATTGGCGACGTCGACGTCAGCGGTAGCGACCTCGGGTCGCGGCTGCTCAACCTGGTCGCGGAGGCGCGGGCACAAGGCTTGGATGCCGAAGAAGCGCTCCGCCAGGCCGTACGCCGACTGGTCTAGCCCGGGCAGTTCTCGGCTGGGCGGTGACTCAGGTCGGACCGAGCCACCACGCGTACGACCTGGCTCACCGTCCGGGACGGGCGGTCCGACCCAAGTCACCGCCACGCGCGGGCCGGGCGAGGCGACGCTGACGGTCGGGAGCGCCCGACTAGGCTGTCCCTGCACTTTCTGATCACTATCGAGGAGCAGTCTTGGCACGCATCGACGCCGTCGGCGCACGGGAAATTCTGGATTCGCGCGGTAACCCCACGGTCGAGGTCGAGGTCGCCCTCGATGACGGCACGATCGGCCGCGCGGCGGTGCCGTCCGGCGCATCCACCGGCGCGTTCGAGGCGGTCGAGCTCCGCGACGGTGGCAAGCGGTACGGCGGCAAGGGCGTGCTGAAGGCGGTCGCCGGGGTCAACGAAAAGATCGGCCCGGCGCTCAAGGATTTTGAAGCCGATGACCAGCGCGCGATCGACCAGGCCATGCTCAACCTCGACGGCACGCCCAACAAGGCCAAGCTCGGCGCCAACGCGATCCTCGGCGTCTCGCTCGCGGTCGCCAAGGCCGCGGCCGACTCGGCCAAGCTGCCGTTGTTCCGCTATGTCGGCGGCCCCAACGCGCACGTGCTCCCCGTCCCCATGCTCAACATCGTCAACGGCGGCTCGCACGCCGACTCCAATGTCGACGTCCAGGAGTTCATGATCGCGCCGATCGGTGCCGCGTCGTTCTCCGAGGCGCTGCGTATGGGCGCCGAGGTCTACCACTCACTCAAGTCGGTCCTCAACAAGCAGGGGCTGTCGACCGGCCTCGGCGATGAGGGCGGTTTCGCTCCCAACCTCGACTCCAACCGCGCCGCCCTCGACCTGATCTCGACCGCCGTCGAGGGTGCCGGACTCGCGGTCGGCACCGACATCGCGTTCGCGCTCGACGTCGCCGCCTCGGAGTTCTTCACAGACGGCGCGTACGCGTTCGAGGGCAAGCAGAAGACCGCTGAGGAGATGTCGGCCTACTACGCCGAGCTCGTCGGGGCATATCCGATCGTCTCGATCGAGGACCCGCTCGACGAGGACGACTGGGCGGGCTGGACGACGCTGACCGAGACGCTCGGCGACCAGGTCCAGATCGTTGGCGACGACCTGTTCGTCACGAACGTCGAACGCCTCACCCGCGGCATCTCCGAGGGCGCCGCCAACGCGCTGCTCGTCAAGGTCAACCAGATCGGCTCGCTGACCGAGACGCTCGACTCGGTCGACCTCGCACACCGTCACGGCTTCGCCTGCATGATGAGCCACCGCTCCGGCGAGACCGAGGACACCACGATCGCCGACCTCGCCGTCGCGACGAACTGTGGCCAGATCAAGACCGGTGCGCCGGCCCGATCCGACCGCGTCGCGAAGTACAACCAGCTGCTCCGTATCGAGGAGCTGCTCGGTTCGGCTGCGGAGTACGCCGGTGCGTCCGCCTTCCCGCGACTGGCGATCTAGGCACGATGGCCACGCGCGGACGACGCGGACCCGGGCGTTCATCGCCCGGGCCGCGGCGACCATCCGCCCAACCGGGCAGTCGTACGCCGGGTCGCCCCCGCACGCCGGCCAAGACACCCACCGCCGGCACCGGACCCCAGCTGACGACGCGGGCGGTCGTGCTGCTCTCGGTGATGTTGTTGCTGCTCGCGTCTTACACGTCTGAGCTGCACGCGTGGTGGGGACAGCGGGCCGACATCCAATCGACCAGGGCGGAGATCGTCATGCGGAAGGCGGCGATCGTCGACCTCAAGGACGAGAAGGCCCGCTGGAACGACCCCGCATACGTCAAGCAGCAGGCTCGCGCGCGATTCGGCTGGGTCTTCCCCGGCGAGGTCGGCTACCGCGTCATCGGCAGCGACGGCAAGGTCCGCGGTGACGTCCCGACCTTGGATGCGCCGGCCGTACCCAAGAAGTCACAGTGGTACGACAAGCTCTGGGGCAGCGTGAAGGAGTCGGGCAAGACGCCGAAGCCCGCCAAGAAGTCGACGCCGTCACCTGGCGTCCTCAAGAACAAGTGACGCGCACATGACGATCGCGCAGGCCGACCTCGACGCCGTCGCCGCACAGCTGGGCCGACCACCCCGCGGCATCCTCGAGATAGCGTCCCGGTGCCCGTCGGGCCATCCCAACGTGGTCAAGACCGAGCCGCGACTCGAAGACGGAACCCCGTTCCCGACGCTCTACTACCTGACCTGCGACCGTCTCGCCGCGGAGATCGGCACGCTCGAAGCCTCGGGCCTGATGAAGGAAATGACTGCACGCCTTGCCGAGGATCCTGCGCTGGCGGAGGCATACGCGAAGGCCCACGAGTCCTATCTCGCCGAGCGAGAGGCCATCGGTCACGTGCCGGAAATCGAGGGCATCAGTGCTGGCGGTATGCCGACGCGGGTCAAGTGCCTGCACGTGCTGATCGGGCACTCCCTGGCCAAGGGTCCCGGGGTCAACCCGCTCGGTGACGAGGCCCTCGCCCTCTTGGGCGAATGGTGGGCCCGCACCGACTGCGCCCCCGCCGGGGACGCCTGATCGTGGGCGACGAGCGCATCAGGGTCGCCGCGATCGATTGCGGCACGAATTCGATCCGCCTGCTCGTCAGCGACATCATCGGCGGGGTCAAGACCGACCACCTTCGCGAAATGCGGATCGTACGTCTGGGAGAGGGCGTCGATGAGACCGGTCACCTCACCGACGGGGCCATCGGCCGCACTTTGCAGGCGACCCGTTCATACGCCGAGCTGATCCCGTTGCTGGGCGTCGACCGGGTGAAGTTCTGCGCCACCTCGGCCGTTCGTGACGCCGACAACGGCACCGAGTTCAGCGATGCGATCGAGGGCATCCTCGGCGTACGCCCTGTGGTCCTTGCCGGTCTCGACGAGGCACGCGCGTCCTTCCTCGGAGCGACCCGCGACCTCGACCCCGAACGTACGCTCGTCGTCGACATCGGCGGGGGCTCCACCGAGCTGGTGATCGGCACCGGCGAGGAGATCGAGTGGTCGACCTCGCTCGACGTCGGTTCCGTGCGCCTGACCGAACGCTTCCTGAGCAGCGATCCTCCATCGGTCACCGAAGTCACCGACTGCATGCGGTACCTCGACGGACTGCTCGCTCCGCTGGCGCGTGATCTCGACCCGATCGGCAGCTTCGTCGGGGTCGCCGGCACCGTGACCACCGTGGCAGCGCACGCCTTGGTCCTGCCGACGTACGACTCAACGGCCATCCACCTGGCGCGGCTCAACCTCGCCGACGTGCGCGCGGCCTGCCTCTCGCTGGTGCAGATGTCGGTGGCGGACCGGCGCGCGTTGCCGTTCATGCATCCGGGTCGCGCGGACGTGATCGGGGCGGGTGCGCTCATCCTGGACCGGGTCATCGACCTGCTGCCGTGGGCGACCGACGCCCTGGTCGTGAGCGAGCACGACATCCTCGACGGCATCGCCTGGAGCATGGTCGAGGAAGCCTAGGCCTCAGGCGGTGGCCACCGCCGCGTCCTGTCGAGCTGCGATCCGGGCCAGCAGGTTGAGCAGCAGCGCGCGGTCGTCCCGGTCGACACCGTCCAGGGCGCGCGCTTCGGCGGCATCCCGCGCGGTGGCGAACTTGGCGTACACGCGTCGTCCCTCGGGGGTGATCTGCGGGATCCGGACCCGGCGATCGGAGGGATCCGCGGTCCGGACGATCAGCTCGTGATGCTCGAGCCGGTCGAGAACGCTGATCAACGTCGTCTTGTCGACGCACACCATCTTGCTCAGCTCGAGCTGGGTGCGGTTCTGCCCGTCGCCGAGCACCGCGAGCACCAGCCAGTCGCGGACGTCTTTCAGACCCATCTCAACCGCGGCCTGGTCGAGGTCGACGGTCATCCGATCCGCGGCTGCGTGCAGCAGGAACGTCAGGTCGGCCGGACCGAATCCCGCACATTCGGCGGTGCCGGGTTCGGCGGCGCGCATCGAGTGAGTACCCATGATTCGCAGGGTATCGGCGGATCGGGGACTGGTCAACGTCGGATTAGTCACATTCAGATCATCTGGACTCGGACGATCCTGTCTCATACGTTGTAGGAAGCGATGATGACCCATCGCATCGACGAGCTAGGAACCTCCCATGACCACAACCGCAACTCTCACCGACTCTCCCACTGAGGCCGACCCACGCCGATGGCTCGCACTGGTGGTGATCGCCGTCGCCCAGCTGATCGTGGTGCTCGACGCCAGCATCGTGAACATCGCGTTGCCGTCAGCCCAGCACGCCCTGCACATCTCCGACGCCAACCGGCAATGGGTCGTGACCGCATACGCACTGGCCTTCGGGGGCTTGCTGCTGCTCGGCGGGCGGATCGCGGACTTCGTCGGCCGCAAACGAGCGTTCATCATCGGCCTGCTCGGCTTCGGCGTGGCCTCCGCGATCGGTGGTCTGGCCCAGAACCAGGGCGAGCTGTTCAGTGCCCGCGCACTGCAGGGCGCGTTCGCGGCCCTCATGGCGCCCGCGGCCCTCTCGCTGATCACCGTCACGTTCAACGAACCCCGTGAGCGCGCGAAGGCATTCGGTGTCTACGGCGGCATCTCCGGCGGTGGCGCGGCGCTCGGGCTGATCCTCGGCGGCGTCCTCACCGAGTACGCGTCCTGGCGCTGGACCCTGCTGGTCAACACTCCGATCGCCATCGGCACGGCCCTGGCGGCCGTGGTGCTGGTGCGCGAGAGCCGTGCCGAGGGCAAGCCGCGCTACGACATCCCCGGAGTGATCACGAGCACGCTGGGTCTCGTCGCACTCGTCTACGGCTTCACCAAGGCGAACGAGAGCGGCTGGACGGCCGGCAGCACGATCCTGCTGCTTGTCGCGGCCGTCACCCTGCTCGCGGCGTTCGTCCTGATCGAGCGGACGACTGCTGAACCCCTGCTGCCCACGCGCGTCTTCACCGAGCGCAACCGGGCCGGCGCCTTCCTG
>JAWWPE010000092.1:0-5751 GCA_033850895.1 Nocardioidaceae bacterium
GTCGCGAGATAGGCGACCGCGAGGACGCTGAACATCAGGCCCGAGTCCAGGGCCGACAGCCCTCGTGCGCGCTGCAGGTAGAGCGCCAGGAACAGGTAGAACGACGCCTGGCCGCACCAGTACACGAGCTGGAGCGCCAGACCGACCCGGAACGTACGGACGGCCGCGAGTGCGGGTGGGAACAACGGTTCGCCACCTCGCGCCGCGAGTCGGTTCTGCTGCCAGACGGTGCCGGCGAGGAGTACGGCCGAGAGGGCGAGAACGCACCAGGACCAGACCGGCCAACCGGCCTGCTGGCCGTCGATCAGCGGGAACACCAACGCCGTCACGGTCGCGGTGAGCAGGACCAGGCCGACGAGGTCGAGCCGTGCTGGCCGGTCGGCACGGGACTCAGGCACCAGGCGGGGCGCCAGGAACATGATCCCGAGCCCGATGGGGACGTTGATCAGGAAGATCGCCCGCCAACCGAGGCCGAGGACATCGGCCTGGATCAGTGCGCCACCGATGACCTGACCGCCGGCGGCGGCAACCCCCATGACCATCCCGTAGACGCTGATCGCCCTGGCCCGATCGGGACCCTGGAAGAGCACGCCGATCAGCGACAGCATGCTGGTCATGATCATGGCGGCACCGATGCCCTGGACCAGCCGGGCGATGATCAACAGCTCCGGCGTGGTGGCCAGCGCGCAGAGCAGCGAGGTGATCGTGAACACGCCCACGCCGATCGAGAACAGGCGGCGACGACCGACCCGGTCGCCGACCCGTCCTGTGGTGAGCAGGCTGCTCGCCAGAGTCAGCCCGTAGCCGGCGACGACCCATTCGAGCTGGCTCGCATTGGCACTCAGCCCGTGCTGGATCGAGGGCATGGCGACATTGACGATGAAGAAGTCGAGGACGACGAGGAAGACGCCGGCGACGAGGACGGGCAGGGCCCGCCATGGTGCGATGTCGGAGACGGGCATTGCCGTCTCGTGTGATGCGGTTGTCGTGGTCATGGATCAGTTCTCCAGCCTCCCGCAAGGGGAGAGTCAAGAACGTCTCCGAATTTCATTGCGCGTACCTTGTCGGTTACGTACCCATGTGGTTACATAGGCATATGGACGCCCTGCTGCAAGCCCTGTCGGACGAGAGCCGTCGGACGGTGTTGTCGGTGCTCAAGGACCACCCGGCGACGGTGAGCGAGCTGGCCGATCTGCTGCCGATCTCACGTCCGGGGGTCTCCAGGCACCTGAGGGTGCTTCGCGAAGCCGGCCTCGTGGAAGTGGAGCAGGAGGCGCAGTGGCGCGTCTATCGCCTGCAACCGGCCCCGCTGGCTGAGCTGGACACCTGGCTCGACGACTATCGCGCGTTGTGGCGACAGCGACTCGACGCCCTGCACACCGAGGTGGCCCGTGGAAACCGATCCAAGAGAGGAACAGACCATGACTGACACCCGGATCCTCGGCACGCTTCGGGCCCTGGACGATGGCAAGGGAGCGGTGCGGATGGAGGATGTGTACGACGCCGGCATCGATGAGCTGTGGTCCGCCGTGACCGATCCCGAGCGCCTGGCGCGCTGGCTCGTCGAGGTGACCGGCGACCTGCGAGTCGGCGGCGCCATTGAGGCCCGGTTCACCAGCTCCTGGACCGGGGCGGGCCGGATCGACGTGTGTGAGTCGCCGGACCACCTGCTGGTCACCATGTCACCCGGTGCCCGAGACGAGACCGTGATCGAGGCGTGGCTCACCGCCGAGGGCGACCGGACTCGCCTCGTCGTGGAAGAGCGCGGGATCCCGGTGCCTGAGCTCGCCGGTCACGGTTCGGGCTGGCAGGCGCACGTCGAGGATCTGGCCACTCACCTGTCCGGCGGTGATCGCCGTGACTGGCACGACCGGTGGCTCGAGCTCACGCCGGCGTACGAACCGCTCGCCGAAGACCTGGCATGACGACCACGACAGCTGTCGAGACGCCCGAGCGGACGGCGCTCCGGTCGTTCCTCGGCGCGCAGCGGGTCAGTGCACTCGCCATCGTCGACGGACTCTCCGATGAGGAGATGCACAGGTCGGTCGTGCCGAGCGGATGGTCGCCGATGACCCTGATGGCACACCTCGCCGACGCCGAGCACCACTGGTTCGAGCGCGTCGTCAATGGTTCGCCGGCGCCGTTGGTCTCGACCACGAGTGGAGTTATGGAGAACTACCGACGCCAGATCGCCCGCTCGGACGAGATCCTCGCGAGCTGTGGGCTCGACGACCTGCCGCGCGGCACGGTCCAGCCGGAGATGGCTGACACGATCGACACCGTGCGCGACGTCGTCCTGCACATGGTCGAGGAGACGGCGCGGCACGCCGGACACCTCGACATCGCGCGTGAGCTGCTCGACGGTCGGACGGGTCTTGGACCACGTTGATCAGGCCTGAAGTGCCTGCTCATACGTGACATCTGTCGTGACAGTCGGTCACCGTGGCGCGATAATCTGAGGCAATGCTGATTCCGCTCCTGAGGACGTATCTCGCGCCCTACAAGCGGCCCATCGCCATCGTGTTGATCTTCCAGTTCATCCAGACGATCGCCAACCTCTACCTCCCCGGGCTGAACGCCGACATCATCGACAAGGGCGTCGTCGCGGGTGACACCGGATACATCGTGCACACCGGCTTCATGATGCTGATGATCACGGTGCTCCAGGTCGTCTGCACCATCATTGCGGTCTACTACGGCTCGCGCACCGCGATGGCACTCGGGCGCGATCTGCGGGCCGGCGTCTTCGGCAAGGTCGAGACGTTCGCGGCTCGCGAGATGGCGCAGCTCGGCGCGCCGACCCTGATCACCCGCACGACCAATGACGTGCAGCAGGTACAGCTCATCGTGTTCCTGGCCCTCACGCTGTTGGTGGCGTCTCCGATCATGTGCATCGGCGGCATCATCATGGCGCTGCGTCAGGACGTCGAGATGTCGTCGCTCTTGCTCCTCGTGCTCCCGGCCCTGATCATCTCGGTCGGCCTGATCATCCGGCGGATGCGACCGCTGTTCCGCGTCCTGCAGGTCAAGATCGACGACATCAACGGAGTCATGCGCGAGCAGATCATGGGCATCCGGGTCATCCGCGCGTTCGTCAAGGAGGACTACGAGGCGGAGCGCTTCGGCGACGCCAACCGTGCCAACATGGACGTCGCGATTGCGGTCGGCCGTCTGCAGTCGATGATGTTCCCGACCGTCATGCTGATCATGAACGTCTCGGTCGTGCTTGCTACCTGGTTCGGCGGCTACCGCATCGGCAGCGGCAACCTCGACGTCGGCACGCTGACCGCGTTTCAGAACTATCTCGTCCAGATCCTGATGTCGGTGATGATGGCGACGTTCATGCTGATGCTGTGGCCCCGGGCCGAGGTGTCGGCCGAGCGGCTGACCGAGGTGTTCGAGACCGAGCCGAGTGTCCTGGCGCCCGCGGACGCCCAGCAGGTGACCCTGACCGGCGGCCGCGTCGATGTGCGCGGTGCATCGTTCGCATTTCCCGGCGCCGAGCAAGACGTTCTCCACGGCATCGACCTGATCGCCCGCCCCGGCGAGACCACCGCGATCATCGGCTCGACCGGCAGCGGCAAGTCGACCCTGCTCAGTCTGATCCCGCGGCTCTTCGACGCCACCTCCGGCTCGGTGATGATCGACGACCACGACGTACGTTCGTTGCACCCGGAGAACGTATGGACGTCGGTCGGACTGGTCCCGCAGCGTCCGTTCCTGTTCTCCGGGACAGTCGCCTCCAACCTTCGTTACGGGCGACCGGAGGCCACCGACGAGGAGTTGTGGGACGCGCTCGAGATTGCGCAGGCCCGTGATTTCGTGACGAAGATGCCCGAGCAGCTCAGCGCCCCGATCTCGCAGGGCGGCACCAATGTCTCCGGCGGCCAGCGCCAGCGCCTCGCGATCGCGCGGGCGATCGTGAAGCGTCCACCGATCTACCTGTTCGACGACTCGTTCTCCGCGCTCGACTATGCGACCGATGCCGCGCTGCGAGCCGCACTGCGTACGGTCACCGCGGATGCAGCAGTCGTGATCGTGGCGCAGCGGGTCAGCACGATCCGTCAGGCCGATCGCATCGTGGTGCTCGATGAGGGCAGCGTCGTCGGCACCGGCACCCACACCGAGCTCATGTCGTCGTGCGATGTCTACCGCGAGATCGTGCTGTCCCAGCTCACCGAGGAGGAGGCGGCATGAGCGAGCGTCAGCGAGCGAATCATGAGGCAGGGATCATGCCGTCGGCTTCGTATCGTGGGTTTCTGACGAAGGTGACGGCATGAGCGGGAGGGGGCCGGGCATGATGGCGGCCGCCAACATGCCTCCGGCGCGTGCGGCCGACTTCAAGGGCACGTTCCGTCGCCTCGCCGAGCGATTCCTGCGCGTGCGCATGCTGGTGTGGGGGCTGCTGTCCTTCGGCATCGTCGGCACGATCCTGACCGTCGTCGGCCCCAAGATCCTCGGCCACGCGACCGACATCGTGTTCACCGGCTATCTCTCCAGCAAGTTCCCCGACGGCACCACGAAGGCCGAGGTCGTCGCCAAGCTCCGCGCCGATGGCAACGACAAACTGGCCTCGTTGGTCGGCTCGGTCGACCTGCAGCCGGGCAAGGGCATCGACTACACCAGCCTCTCGTGGGTTCTGAGCGGCGTGCTGGTGCTGTACGTCATGGCGGCCCTGTTGACGTGGTGGCAGGGCAGGTTCACGACGATCGTCGTGCAGCGCACCGTCGCCGACCTGCGCAACGACGTGGAGGCCAAGATCAACCGGCTTCCACTGGCGTACTTCGACACCCACGAGCGTGGTGACGTGTTGTCGCGCACGACCAATGACATCGACAACATCGCGCAGTCCTTCCAGCAGACGATGAGCCAGCTGCTGACCTCGATCCTGATGGTCGTCGGCACGCTCACCATGATGATCTTCATCTCGCCGCTGCTGTCGCTGATCGCAGTCGCCACGTTGCCGCTGGCGTTCATGATCACCAAGGCGGTCACCAAGCGGTCGCAACCGGAGTTCATGAAGCAGTGGTCCCGTACGGGTCGACTCAATGGCCACGTCGAAGAGGTCTTCACCGGTCACGAGGTCGTCAAGGTCTTCGGCCGTCAGCAGGAAGCGCGGGAGGTCTTCGACGAGCGCAACGAGGCGTTGTTCGAGTCGGCCTTCAAGGCCCAGTTCATCTCCGGGGTGATCCAGCCGGTGATGATGTTCGTGTCCAACATCAACTACGTGCTGGTGGCCGTCATCGGTGGCCTTCGCGTCGCTTCCGGATCGCTCAGCATCGGCGACGTGCAGGCATTCATCCAGTACTCCAGGCAGTTCACCCAACCGTTGACCCAGGTCGCAGCGATGGTCAACCTCCTGCAGTCCGGAGTCGCCTCGGCGGAGCGGGTGTTCAAGCTGCTCGACGAGCCCGAGGAGCCGGCCGACCAGGCCGACGCGCCGTTCCCCGATCCGATTCGGGGGCGCGTGGTCTTCGAGGACGTGTCGTTCTCCTACATGGCCGACGAGCCGCTGATCGAGCACCTCGACCTCGTGGCCGAGCCCGGCGAGACCGTGGCGATCGTCGGGCCGACAGGCGCCGGCAAGACCACGTTGACCAACCTGGTGCTGCGCTTCTATGACATCCAGGGCGGCCGCATCACACTCGACGGTGTCGACATCTCCCGGATGGAACGCGGTCCGTTGCGTGAGAACTTCGGCGTCGTCCTGCAGGACACCTGGCTCTTCAAGGGCACGATCCGCGACAACAT
>JAWWPE010000114.1:0-5099 GCA_033850895.1 Nocardioidaceae bacterium
GGCGGTCAGCCCGGCCTCGGCCTTCTTGTTCAGTCCGCTGTAGTCGTCACCGACGATGATGATCACGCCGGTGTCGACCTTGACGTCCGGCTTGGCGTAATGCACCTTGTCGCGGAACTGCGCGGCGACCAGCTTGACCTGTGGGTCGTTGCGGTCGTCGGTCAGGATCGCGACCCGGCTGGGCTTGGCCGCGCTGATGCTGTTGCCGATCTGCCCGGCGAGGAAGCCATTGCGCTGCAGGTTGATGTCGACCCGGTTGGCGAGCCCGGCCCGCCGGCTGGCGTTGAAGACGTTGACCGTGACGAGGTTGCTGGTGAGCTTTTCGCCGGTGTTGATGGTGCGGTCGGCGCAGCTCGCGGTCGTCTTGGCGGTGTCGGCCGAGGCGGTCAGCAGCTTGACCCCGGTGCCGAGCCCGCCGAGGAACAGCACGGCGGCCAGGGTGAGTACGACGAATCGTCGAGCCGTCATGCGTGCCGGCCGATCGTGTGGACTCTCGCGTGCAGCATGTTGCGCTGCTGCAGGGCGGCGCGAAGAGCGCGGTGCAGTCCGTCCTCGAGGAACAGCTCGCCCTGCCAGCTCACGACATGCGCAAACAGGTCGCCGAAATAGGTCGAGTCGTCGTCGAGGAGGTGCTCGAGATCGAGCTGGGTCTTGGTCGTGGTCAGGTCGTCGAGGCGTACCTGAGACGGGGAAATCTCCGCCCACGCGCTCTGGGTCAGGCCGTGTTCGGGGTAGGGGCGTCCCTCAGTCACCCTCCGGAAGATCACCCCAGCAGTGTAGACAGGCTGTGCGTATGTGCCCGAACTCATGACAAACATCCTCCAAAAACGTCTGAATAACCCGATAGCCTCTCAGGGAAGAAATCAGGGTTGTCTCTGGTTGCTACAAGCAACGGGCGTCGACACGATGTCTTAGGTGGCGCACAGTGCGCTTCCTGCCGGTGCTCCCCCGGTTGACCGTAGGAGGCGTGATGACGCAGTCGACTGAACGTTCGGCGACGGTCGCTTACACGCGCAGCAGCGGAGTTCTTCCGGCGATCGGGCGCGCTGGCGTCGAGGTCGCCCTCATTGCGGTGCTGTATGTCTTCTACTGCGTCACCCGCACGTTCGCCTCGACGGCGTTCGCCCCGGCCCGTGGCCACGCCCTCGACATCCTGACGTTCGAGAAGGGCTGGCGGATCGATTTCGAGTCCTGGCTCAACAACCAGTTCTTCCAGCACGACTGGCTCGGCGTGTTCGGCAGCTACTGGTACGCCACGACCCATTACCTCGTGACGCTGGTCGTGCTGATCTGGCTCTACCGCCACAGCGCCTCGCAATACGTCACCGCACGCCGTGCGCTGGTGCTGGCCTCGCTCGCCGGGCTGACGTTCTATCTCCTGATGCCGACCGCGCCGCCGCGGCTCGTCGACGGTGGCTTCCACGACATCCTGAGCCTGCACTCCAACATCGGTTGGTGGAGCGAGAACGGTTCGGCACCCAAGGGTCTCGGCAATGTCACCAATGAGCTCGCCGCGTTCCCGTCGCTGCACGCCGGTTGGGCCTTGTGGGTCGCGATCGTGCTCATCCGCGCCGGCGTGCCCAAGATCGTCCAAGCGCTCGGCGTCCTCTACGCCGCCACGATGGCCATCGTGATCGTCGGCACTGCCAACCACTGGGTGCTCGACGCGGTCGTCGGCTGGGTCGTGATCCTGATCGCCTTCGGAGTGGCGGTCGCCTGGGAACGCAAGGGCCCGACGCTCGGACGCGATGCGTACGTCCTGGTCGCCGACAATCCGCTCAACGAATAGTCAGCCCTGGCGGGCCAGCCAGTCCGCGATCATCCGGCCGATTTCTTCGCCCTGATCCTCGGGCAGGAAGTGGCTCGCGCCCTCGATCACGTGCAACGGCTCGGACACCGGGAATGTCGACTCCATCGCCCGGCCGGTCGGGTCGAGCGGCAGGATCGGATCGGCATCGGCCCACAACAGCAGGATCGGTCGGGTGTCGTTCGTCAACGCCTCGACCGCCGCGCGTCCCTCGGCGGCGCCTGGGTCATCCGGGGTCTGCGGGATCAGCGCCGGCAGCCGGCGGGCGCCCCCCTTGTGGTCGACGGTCGGGAACGGTGCTTCGTACGCCGCCAGCACCTCGGGGCTCAGCTCGGTGGCGCAGCCGCCGTTGACCAGCATCCCGATCGGCAGGTCAGGTTGGGCGTCGATGAAGTCACGGAACATCTGCCACGCCTCGCCCATCTTCTGGTGGCCGGTGAACAGCCCGGAGTCCATGATGACGATCCGCGCGATGCGATCGGGCACCTCGGTGGTGGCGACCCGCAGCCCGATCGGGCCGCCCCAGTCGTGCACGACCAGCGTCACGTCGGTGAAGTCGAGGTCCTCCAGCAGGGACACGATCGAGCCGACCAGGCGGTCGTACGTGTACCAGTCGTCGTCCGGCTTGTCGGAGCGGCCGAACCCCGGGAGGTCGGGCGCAATGCACCGGTGGCCCGCAGCAACGAGTGACGGGATGGTCTTGCGCCACAGGTACGACCAGGTCGGCTCACCGTGCAGCAGCACGATCGTGTCGCCCGAGCCCTCGTCGAGATGCGCCAGCCGCATACCCTCCCAGTCTCGGTAGTGCGGCCCGTACGGGAAGTCCGGCAGGTCGACGAATCGCTCGTCAGGTGTGCGTTGCATGCGCCTGAGCATGCGGGTGGCCGTGGCGACCGTCAAGCGCTCTGCTCTGGGCTGATCCGCTGGCAGCAGCATCGCTGTTGTCGGCGGTCGCGCCGGCGCAGGCTGGGGACATGGCTGACAACGAGAAGGTTCCCCTGTTCACCCCGCAGCTGCGCCAGCAGCTCGCGCACCGGCGCGTCGTGGTCCTCGACGGGCCGCTCGACGACGACAACGGCACGCTCCTCACGGCACAGTTCCTGACCCTGGCTGCCGAGGACCCGGTCGCCGACATCGCGCTGTGGATCCACTCGCCCGGCGGGTCGGTCCCGTCGATGCTGGCGATCCGCGACGTCATACGCCTGGTGCCGTGTGATGTCGCCACCCTTGCGCTGGGTCTGGCATGCAGCGCGGGGCAGTTCCTGCTGTCGGGTGGCACGCCGGGCAAACGGTATGCACTGCCGCACGCGCGGATCCTGATGCACCAGGGGTCGGCCGGCATCGGCGGCTCCGCGGTGGACGTCGAGCTGCAGGCCAATGACCTGCGCTACACCCGCGACACGGTGCTCGGCATCACTGCCGAGGACACCGGCCAACCCATCGAGCGGATCTTCGAGGACTCCCTGCGGGACCGGTGGTACTCCGCCGAGGAGGCCGTCGCGTACGGCTTCATCGACCAGATCGTCGACTCCTTCGCGCAGGTCATGCCCGCCTCGAAGCACCCGATCGGGATGGGGGCCAACGCATGAGCGGCAGCTACACGATTCCCAACGTCATCGCGCAGCATCCGCGGGGGGAGCGGATCATGGATGTCTACTCCCACCTGCTGCACGAGCGCATCATCTATCTCGGCACCGGGATCGACGCGGGCGTCGCCAACGCTTTGATCGCACAGTTCCTGCACCTGGAGGCCGATGGGCCCGGGCGTGAGATCAACCTCTACATCAACTGCGAGGGGGGCGACGAGATGGCGATGCTCGCGGTCTACGACACGATGCAGTTCATCCAGGCGCCGGTCGCCACCACGTGCGTGGGACAGGCCATCGCTGCCGGCGCGGTGCTGCTCGCCGCCGGGGAGCCGGGCCGCCGGTCTGTCCTGCCGCACAGCCGAGTGGTGCTTCACCAGCCAGGAGTGCAGGGCGGCCGCGGCGCCATACCCGATCTGATCCTGCAGGCCGACGAGGTCGTACGCATCAGGGCCGAGATGGAGGACGTCTTGTCGGAGCACACCGGTCAGTCGGTGGAGACGTTGCGAGCCGACACCGACCGCGATCGGGTGTTCACCGCGCGGGCGGCGATCGAGTACGGACTCGCCGACGAGCTGCTGCATCGACGGACCGACGAGGCCGTCGCCAGCTGAGTCAGGCGACCAGCATCAGGACCTGGTTGGTCACGCGGGGAGTGCTGATCGGCTCTGGCACATCGACCCGAAGATCGAGGGTGACCTGGGCGGTGAGGTCGATCAGCGCGACTCCGAGGGCACCGGCAACGGCGGCGAGCACCTCGCTGGACGGATCCTTGAGGCCGCGCTCGATCTCCGACAGGTACTGCGGGGAGATGCCGGCCCGCTCCGCCGTCTCCGTCAGCGTCTCACCGCGACGGGCACGCAGGGCGCGGAGGCGCTGACCCAGGACCTCCCTCCACAGCGGCTCGGGATCGGTGATCCGGTGGCTCGGGACGGCATGCAGGCGAACGATCTCGGTCATGCTTCAGCGTAGGCAGAAATGACGAGAGCCCGGCGAAATTCCGCTCTCAGCAGATTTCGGCCGGGCCCTCGGGCGTACGTCCGTCAGTCACGGGCGAGCCGGCGTGCGATCGCCGGGATCACGATCGCGGCGGCGACGACGTGGGTCGCCATGAGCGTGAGGCGGGTGGCGCTAGACGCCGAGACCAGCAGATCGGGAACGAACGAGAGCGCGGTCAGCGCGATGGTCGCGCGGACGAACGTCTGTCGCGGGTTGCCGGCCCAGCGACGCAGGGCGACGGCGAGACCGAAGCCGAGCACGACGGCCAGCAGGGTCATCGTCGCGAAGCCACTGGGCGGGATCGGTTCACCGCCGACCTCGAGGGAGACGCCAGCCGTGTGGGCGACGACGGCGATGGCGGCGGTGGCTGCGGCTGCGCCGAGACCGGCAACCGTCGCGGGCTTCCAGAGGGAGGTGGTGCTGGTGGCGGGGGCGTTGCGGGTGATGGTGGTCATCTCGAGCTCCTGTGTGATGCGGCAGCCGGTTGCTGCCTCTCACCAGTTCCACGAACGGCCTACCGGAGATACGACAGGTCGGCGAGATCTTTTTTCAGGTCGGGATCTCGCCGCGCCGCCGGGCCAGGTACGCCTTCTCGGCGGGGTTGTCGCTCGCCGCGATGGCCGCGTCGTACGCCGCCCGGGCCTCCGCCGAGCGTCCGAGGCGGCGCAGCAGGTCGGCCCGGGTGGCGTGCCAGGCGTGATAGCCGT
>JAWWPE010000141.1:0-5160 GCA_033850895.1 Nocardioidaceae bacterium
AAGGACGAGCGCACCCGCGAGGTCAACGCCAGCCCGGAGCACCTGTGGTCGGTCATCGAGGGCATCGGTGGCCGCAACGGCTGGTACTCCTGGGCCCTGGCATGGTGGGTGCGCGGAGTGCTCGATCGTATGGTCGGCGGCCCGGGTCTTCGCCGCGGTCGGCGCAACCAGAAGGATCTCGTCGTCGGCGATGCGCTCGACTTCTGGCGGGTCGAGGAGACCGACGACCATTCGTTCCTCCGGCTGCGCGCCGAGATGAAGCTGCCCGGGCTGGCCTGGCTCGAGCTGCAGGTCGGGTCCACCGACGGCGGCACGACGACATTCCACCATCGCGCGCTGTTCCACCCCAAGGGCCTGTTCGGCTATCTGTACTGGTTCTCGATCCTGCCGTTCCACGGCATCATCTTCGGCTCGATGCAGCGCAACATCGCGAAGGCCGCCGAGGCACTCGAAGACTGAGGGAGGGGCACACATGGCACCGACTGAGCACGCGGGACACCAAGCGCGTCACAGTGACACCCTCAAGCGCGCCGCCCGCGTTGGACTGGTGGCGTACGGCGTGGTCCACCTGTTGATCGCCTGGATTGCGCTCCAGGTCGCGTGGTCCGGGGGTGGCAACGCCAGCAGCGGCGGCGCCCTCAAGACGCTGGCGAGCAAGCCGTTCGGCCAGACTCTCCTGTGGGTGACCGCGGCCGCTCTGGCCGCCCTGGTCGTGTGGCAGCTCGCCACCGCGCTGTGGGGATATCAGTCCGAGGACGGCGGCGAACGCCTGCGCAAGCGGCTCGGCGCCGCGGGTCGGGTCGTGGTCTACGTCGCGCTCGCCTGGTCGGCGGCCAAGGTCGCGGCCGGCTCAGGGACCAGCTCGGGCAGCGACTCGAAGGAGGAAGGACTGACGGCGCGGCTGATGTCGGTCCCGGCGGGGCGATTGCTCGTCGCGGCGGTCGGAATCGTGATCCTGGTGATCGCGGTGCGTCACGTCTACCGCGGCCTGAGCGACAACTTCACCCACGACCTGACGACTTCGGCGACGACCGGCTCGTCCGGCTCGCTCGTCCTGGCGGTCGGCCGGTTCGGGTATGTTGCGAAGGGCGTCGCGATCGGCGCCGTCGGCGTGCTGTTCGGCTGGGCGGCACTCTCGTACGACCCCGACAAGGCAGGTGGCCTCGACGACGCGCTGAAGACCGTCCGAGACCAGCCCTTCGGTCCCTACCTGCTGAGCCTGGTCGCCCTCGGGCTCGCGGCATTCGGCCTGTTCTGCTTCGCCTGGGCCAGATTCGCACGAACCCGCTGAGCCTTCGTCCTGCGGTTGCGGCGGCACCATTCGTGCAGCAGGGTCGAGCCCATGGATCTGTTTCGTACGAAGTCCGTGGAGCGGTCGATCGAGGAGACCGACGAGCCGGAGCACAAGCTCAAGAAGGAGCTGACGGCCTGGGACCTGACGTTCTTCGGCGTCGGCGTGGTCATCGGCACCGGGATCTTCGTGCTGACCGGCCAACAGGCGTACACCAACGCCGGACCGGCGATCGTGTTGTCGTTCGTGGTCGCCGGTATCGCTTGCGGCCTCGCCGGTGTCTGCTACGCCGAGTTCGCCTCCACCGTGCCCGTCGCCGGCAGCGCGTACACGTTCTCGTACGCGACCCTCGGTGAGCTGATCGCCTGGATCATCGGCTGGGACCTCGTGCTGGAGCTCGCCCTCGGCGCTGCCGTGGTGTCTCGCGGCTGGTCGGCGTACCTGCAGAATCTTCTCGACCTCCCCACCTGGCTCGCCGGCGACAAGGCGAAGCCCGACTTCGGCGCCATCGCCATCGTGCTGGCGCTGACGGCGTTGGGTGTGCTCGGCACGAAGCTCTCTGGACGCGTCACCGGCGCGCTCGTGATCGTGAAGGTCTCGATCGTGACGTTCGTGGTCGTCGCCGGGCTGTTCTTCATCAAGTGGGCGAACTACTCACCGTTCGTCCCCCACTCGACCGGCAAGGTCCCCGGCGTCAAGGAGGAGTCGACACTCCTGCAGACGGTGTTCGGGATCGATCCGAGCCACTTCGGCGCCTATGGCGTCATTGCCGCCGCCTCGGTCGTGTTCTTCGCCTACATCGGTTTCGACATCGTCGCGACCTCCGCGGAGGAGACCAAGAACCCGCAGCGTGACGTCCCGCGCGGCATCCTCGGCTCGCTGGCGATCTGCACCGTCTTGTACATGGCCGTGTCGTTCGTCGTCACCGGCATGCTGAAGTACAGCGACAAGCGGATGAACACTGCAGCACCGCTCGCCGAGGCGTTCGACGCCCGTGGCGCCGGCTGGGCGTCCAAGATCATCGACATCGGCGCGGTGGCCGGGCTCACCACGGTCGTGCTGGTGTTGATGCTCGGACAGGCACGCGTGCTGTTCGCGATGTCTCGTGACGGCCTGCTCCCGGTGGGTCTCGCGAAGGTCCATCCCCGGTTCGGCACGCCGTACCGCATCACGATCCTCACCGGTGTGTTCGTGGCCGTGCTCGCGGGCATCGTGCCGCTCTCCGAGCTGTCCAAGCTGGTCAGCATCGGCACCCTGTTCGCGTTCGTCCTCGTCTCGGCGGGCGTCATCATCTTGCGCCGTACCCGTGGAGACCTCCACCGGCCGTTCCGGGTGCCGGCCGTCCCGTGGGTGCCGGTCCTGGCGATCCTGTCCTGCATCTGGCTGATGGTGAACCTGTCGATGGACACCTGGGTGCGGTTCGTCGTCTGGCTCCTCATCGGGTTCGTCCTCTACTTCACGTACGGCTACCGCAGCTCCCGGCTCGGCCGGGGCCTCAAGCAGGCCGACGTGGACGGAGACGTGCCGACTGCGGGGTAGCCGTCAGCGGTGCGCCGTGGCGGTGAAGTTGGCGGTCGCCGCTTCGACGATCTCCTCGGGTGTGGCCTCCAGCGCCCCCTGCAGCCATCCGGTGACGAGCTCGGCAACCCCGCCGATGAACATCGTGGCGGCGAGCTGACCGTCCAGATCCGTGCGGGCCTCGGAGCCGTACAGCTCCCGGGCTTCGAGGGCAGACAGCTGGGCGAACTGCCGCAACAGCTCAGCCCGGCGCGGACGGAGGGCGTCCAGCGCGGCTGACTCCACGATGGCGACCCGGCCCTTGCGCGGGTCGTCGGTGAGGATGCGTACGAACGCACCGATCGAAGCGCGTACGCGGTCGGTCGGGCCGCCAGGCGTCGCGGCGAGGGTGGACACCGTCGCGTCGGCGATCTCGTCCGCGATGCCCTCCATCACGGCGAGCAGGGCAGCGTCCAAGCCGCTGAAGCTCTCATAGAAATAGCGCTCGGTCAGCCCGGCTTCGGCGCAGATGCGGGTCATGGTGACGGTTGGACCGCCCTCTCGGCCCCACACCTCCAGTGTCGCCGCCAGCAGTCGGGCGCGACGCTCGGCGCGACGGTCATCGGAGCTCACGCCGCGATATCGACCCTGTTTCACCGCCATGGACTGATATTGACAGAGCATCCTGTCTGAATCAAGATGACCAGCATGACGATCACCAGCACGGCGACTCCGCGGCGTCGTGGGATCCCGTACTTCGGCCGCACCCTCGCGTACATCCGCGACCCGCTGGCGATGATGCGCGACCAGTACGACTCATGCGGAGCGGTGTCCGACATCGACTTCATCGGCAAGCGCTGGACCGTGATGCTGGGTCCGGACGCCTGCGAGGCCGTGCTGCGCAACGGCGACAAGGCGTTCGCCAGCGGTGACGGCTGGGGTTATCTCGTCGGACCGTTCTTCGATCGCGGGCTGATGCTGCTGGACTTCGAGGAGCACCACCGGCATCGCCGGATCATGCAGTCGGCGTTCACCCGCGATCACCTCGAGCGCTACACCGAGGCCCTGCAGCCCGCGGTCGCGGCGGGCCTGGCGAGCTGGGAGCCGTCCGGCCAGTTCCGCGCCTATCCGGCCCTCAAGGAGCTCACCCTCGATCTGGCGACGACGGTGTTCATGGGCGGCGCCGATCTCGCATCACCCGACGAGCTGGCCAGGATCAACCAGGCGTTCATCGCGTGCGTCCAGTCGGCGACCTCATTCGTACGCGTCAACATCCCCGGCACGCGGTGGGGCCGGGCGTTGCGGGCCCGCAAGGTGCTCGAGGAGTTCTTCGGCCGGCACCTCGCCGACAAGCGGGCCAATCCGGGCACGGACCTGTTCTCGGTGCTCTGCCAGATCACCACCGAGGACGGCGAGCGGTTCTCCGACGAAGACATCGTCAACCACATGATCTTCCTGCTCATGGCGGCTCATGACACGTCGACGATCACCGTCTCGACGATGATGCAGTACCTCGGTCAGCACCCCGAGTGGCAGCAGCGCTGCCGCGACGAGGCCTTGGCACTGCCCGAGCACCCGACGATGGCCCAGCTCGACGGGATGACCTCGGTCGACCTGGTCATGAAGGAGTGTCTGCGACTGGTGCCGCCCGTACCCGCGCTGGCCCGCAAGACGGTCAAGGACACCGAGGTGCTGGGTCACCACATCCCAGCGAATCGACTGGTCTCGGTGATGCTGCACCTGTCGCACCACATGGACGAGCTGTGGCCAAATCCCGAGGAGTTCGACCCCGAGCGCTTTGCCGACAGCCGCCGCGAGGACAAGGTGCACCGGTACGCCTGGGAGCCATTCGGCGGTGGCGTCCACAAGTGCCTGGGTATGTTCTTCGCCGGCGCCGAGGTCACCACGATCATGCATCACCTGCTGCGTCGCTACTCTTGGACGGTCGATCCCGACTATCGCGCACCGATGAACTACCACTCGCTGCCGTTCCCCAAGGACGGTCAGCCGGTGGACCTGAAGCTCCTGTGACGTTCACCCGGTCCGGGCATCGAGCACTTCAGCGGCGTCGGTCGTCGTGACGAAGATGCCGTCCAGCAGCTGCCGCGCGCTGGTGGACCGCAGGAGCGCCAACTGGTCAAGCGGACCGATCGGGGCTACTGCGGCGAGCTGCCACATCGCGTCCACCGGATCATCGGCCAGCTCGACGGTGGGCGACCACACCAGATCCTCGAACTCACTGACCCGGGCGAGCGTGCGACGGACCAACGCCTCGGTCTGGTCGCGCCGCTCACGTAGGTCGTCGTCCCACTCCAGTGCCGGCAGCTCGCGGACCGAGGCGCGAGGGTATGGGTCCTCCGCGACCCACGACA
>JAWWPE010000156.1:0-5335 GCA_033850895.1 Nocardioidaceae bacterium
CCGTAGGTGCCGACGCACAGCCCGATCAGACCGGTCAACATCAGCGTGCCCGTCACCCGGCGCTCGCGGGGGGTCGCTGTCCCGGATCGGCCGTAGCCGCGTGCGTCCATGCCGGCGGCGAGGGTCATCGAGCGCTCGAGTGCGTCCTCGAGCACGGGTACGACGATGCGTCGCAGGGCTCCGATGCCCTTGCCGGGGTCACCGCGCAGACGTCGTGCCCGGCGTACGCGTTGCACGCTCTCGGCCAGCTGCGGGAAGACCGACAGCGCCACGACGATCGCCGTCCCGACTTCGTACAACGCCGGCGGCAACGACTTGAGCAGCCGCTTGGGATTCGCCAGCGCATTGGCGGCGCCCACGCAGATGACGATCGCGGCGAGCCGCATCCCGTCGTACAACCCGGCCAGCAAGGACTCGACCGAGACCGGGCCGAGCAGGCGTACGCCGGCCGCCCACGACGGCAGCGGGATCTGCGGCAGCGTGAACAGGACCGTGCCACCATCGCCACCGCCGAAGATGATCCGGAACACCACCCTGATGACGATGATGAGCAGGCCCAGGTAGAGGTAGAGCCGGAAGGACAACGCCCACGGCGCCTCGGTACGACGGGCCAGCACCACGAAGCCCGCGACGAGCACGATCAGCCCGATCAAGACCGGGTTGGTGGTGCGCGAGGCGGCCGCCGCCAGCCCCAGGGACCAGATCCACCAGGCCCCTGGGTGCAGGTCTCTCGGCAGTCCGGGCGCTATGGCGTCCGACCGCCTGCGGTTCGCCGACGCCACACGACGGCGCCCATACCGGCAAGGAGTACGACCGCCAGCACCGCGGCGATCCAGCCGAGTGAGCCCGATCCGCCGGTCTCCTGAGAGGCCTTCTGCAGGTCGTCGCCCGGCTGGGTCGTCGCACCATCCGTCGGCGTCGCGGAGGTCGCCGACTTCTTGCCGGTGGGCGACTTCGTCGAGTCGCCGCCCTTCGTCGTGCTCGTGGGGGTGGGTGTGGCGCCGGTGGCATGGCCGGCCTTGCCACCGCTGCCGCCGCCGGAGCCGCCGCCACCCTTCGTCGTCCCCGTGGGTGTGGGCTTGGCCGGCGCGGCCGCCAACGGCGTCACGCTGGGATAGGTCTTGGAGGTCGAGTTCTGGAACACGAACGCGACCCACCCTCCGGTCGGCACCTTGAGCGAGGCGACGCCTGAGCTGGCATACGTCCAGCTGCCCGACGTGCCGTTGGACCAGAACAGCCCCCAGTAGGCGTCGGCCGGCGGCGTGCGGGCACACACCGCACTCGACGGCGCCCCGTCCACCTTGCAGACGAAGCTGGAGTTGTTGACGTACGTGAGGCTGTGCCCGGTGCCGGTGAAGTTCGACGCCGCCGGGCCACCACCATTCGCATCACATGCGACTGCCGAGCCCACCACGACGGTGACTCCGGTGCCTTTCGTGCAGGCGCCGGCAGCCGACGCCGAGCCTTGTGTCGCCACGACCCCGGCCGCGGCACCGATCAGTGTCGCGGCGAGAACTCGCCCGAGCCGAGTCCCGATGGTCATGAGACCTTGAACGTCTTCACGCCGTGCCGGTTCGAGAACTCGCCACGGATCGACACCGTCTGCGTGCCCGTCTTGGAGCCGACGTTGAAGCTGTAGGAGAACGTGCCGGTCGACGACGCGGTCGACGTCTTGATGACCTTGCCGGCGTATCCCACCGAGACCTCCTCGCCCGGTGCGAGCCCGCTGACGGACACCACCTGGGTGTGGTTGTGCACCTTCGTCGCGTACTTCACCTTCGGCGACAACGTCTTGGCGCCGAGCACCTTGACGGTCGTCGTGCCGACCCGGCTGGAGCGCGACCCGGTGACGGTGGCGGTCCGGTTGGCGGTCGAGGTCGCGGTGGCTATCGCCGCACTGCCGGTGCCGGTCGCGCTGGCGGTGCCGCTGGCCGAAGGACTGCCCTCGAGGGCAATTTTGAACTTCTCGCCGGGTTCGAGACCGGACACTGAGATCGTGACCTTCTTGCCACCACTCTTGTAGACGTCTGGAGTGGTCGCGGTGAGCGCCTTGGCCGGGAGCAGCGCGTTGATGCCGATCGCGGCCTGCGTCGTGGCCCGCCGCCACTGGTCTCGGGTGGCATCGGTGATCCCATCGGTCTTGCCGGCGTCGAGCGCATCCTGGTCGAATGCGGTGGCGCCGAGCTCATTGGACAGCGCGGTGTCATCGGCCACGGCGTCGGTGACCTCGTGGCTGACCAGCCAGGCGGCGGCATTGCCGGCCGGGCCGAGCTTGCCCTCGGTCTTGAGCGTCGCCGCGGCAAGGCCCGTGCTGTTGGTGTTGGCGGTGCCGTCATCGGAGTAGGAGCCGTCGGGAGCCTGGTCGGCAATGAGCCAGCTCACGGCGGAGTCGATGTCGTCCTGCACGTCGGTCACGCCGTTGGCCTTGGCGACCTCGAGTGCCTGGATCGCGAATGCCGTGCCGTCGACGGTGCCGTGATCGGTCGTGCACTGGATGTCACTCTCCTGCACGCGCACCGAACCGTCATTGCACTGCTGCTTGAGCAGATAGTTCGTGGCGCTCTGGGCCAGGCCACTGTGGGCAACCGCCAGCGCACGCACGTCCCAGGACTGTCCAATGGCATTCGAGCTGTCGCCGAAGGTCGACGTGTCGACCGCGCGGCCAGCGCCGGCTCCGCTGAGGGTGACCAGGTCCTCGAGCTCGGTGATCAGGTCGTGCCCGCCGAAGTCGGTGGTGTCATCGCCCTGCAGCTGTACGGCGGCGGCCAGCTTGCCGCTTGCGCCGGCGTACTGGCTGCCGGGGTCTCCGAACGCCTCACCGGTGGTGTAGAGCGTCGGGTCGGCCTTCAGCGCGTTGATGATGCTGGTCGCAGCGGAGGTGCGGGTGCCCAGCGTGTGCAGCGCCAGGAATGTGTCGATGCTCAGCCCGTAGTCGTCGAAACCGCCGAAGTTGGGGTTGTGGATCAGGCCATCGGTCAGCTGATCGCTGAGCCAACCGGCCGACGAGTACGCGTAGGAGTTGGGGCCGGCGGCCTGCGCGGACTGGGTGGTACCGGCGAGCGCGCCGAAGGCGAGCACCGGGGTGATGACGGCCGCACCGAGGCGACGCGCATACGTACGGTTCATGGGGTTCCTTCCCGCTGCTGGCGGGCGAACCCTCTCCGTGGAAGGGGCCCATCCTGCCTGTTCCTCGACAGCGTGGATGTGGTCGTGCTCGCAGCAGGTGCTCCGGCTTGCCACGTCACGCGTGGCCTACGGTTGCGGGTCAGCGCCGGAATTCGACCGGCTTCCCCTGGATGCGAACGGTATGGAGTTGTGCCCGAACGGGCAGGTGCAATCTATCAGCCTGCCTCGGATGCTCCGGACGAGTAGCGTGACCACATGACGCTCAGCGAGGAAGTACGCATCGCGCTCGACGGGAAATGGCGGCATGTACGCGAGCAGTCCCGCAAGGAGCTCGGCGAGATGGATCTCCTCTACAACCACGACCTGACGCTCGACGAGGCCCGCGCCCGGGTCCTCGAGCAGATGAAGAAGCTGGTGCCGACCGGCATACCCGCCGCCGGCTTCCGGGAGGAGAGCGGCGGCACCGGCGATCCGGGCATGGCGGTCACCGGCATCGAGATGCTGGCCCAGTACGACCTCTCGCTCATGGTCAAGGCCGGCGTCCAGTGGGGCCTGTTCGGCGGAGCGATCGAGAACCTCGGCACCAAGCGGCACCACGATCTCTACATCCGCGACCTGATCAACCTCGACCTGCTGGGCTGCTTCGCGATGACCGAGACCGGCCACGGCAGCGACGTGCAGAGCCTCGAGACCACGGCGACGTACGACCTGGCGACCCAGGAGTTCGTGATCAACTCGCCGACGCCCTCGTCGCGCAAGGACTACATCGGCGGGGCCGCGGCCCATGCCGAGGTCGCCGCCGTGTTCGCCCAGCTCATCACCAAGGGCGAGGGTCACGGCGTGCACTGCTTCGTCGTGCCGTTGCGGGACGAGAACGGCAAGGACCTACCCGGAGTCACCACGTCCGACGACGGTCACAAGGGCGGCCTCGGCGCGGTCGACAACGGCCGCATCATGTTCGACAACGTCCGCGTCCCCCGCGAGAACCTCCTCAACAAGTACGGCCAGGTCGACGAGGGCGGCACCTACTCCTCGCCCATCGACAACGTCAATCGTCGCTTCTTCACGATGCTGGGCACGCTGGTCCGCGGCCGGGTCAGCGTCGGCGGCTCGGCCAGCGCGGCCACCGAGGTCGCGCTCAGCATCGCGGGTCGTTACGCGCTGCAGCGCCGTCAGTTCGGCCCGGAGCCGGGCAACGAGATCCTGCTGATGGACTACCGGATGCACCAGCGCCGGCTGCTCCCGCTGATCGCCCGGTCGTACGCCTACCGGTTCGCGCAGAACCAGCTGGTGGCCCGGATGGATCGGCTGCAGCGCACCGAAGAACCCAAGCCCCTGGAGTCCCGCGAGCTCGAGAGCCGGGCCGCAGGCCTCAAGGCTGCGCAGACCTGGCACGCGACCAAGGCCATCCAGGAGGCGCGCGAGGCCTGCGGTGGCGCCGGCTATCTCGCCGAGAACCGCCTGACGACTCTCAAGGGCGACACCGATGTGTTCACGACGTTCGAGGGCGACAACCACGTACTGTTCCAGCTCGTCGCCAAGGAGTTGCTGACGTCGTACGCCCAGGAGGTCGGTGGGCTCGACCCGGTTGGACTCGTACGCTTTGCCGCCGGCACCGTCGCCGATGTGGTCAAGGAACGCACCGCGGCCTCCCAGCTCATCCAGCGACTGATCGACGCGCGCCCGGGCAAGAGCGAGGACGACCACGACCTGCTCGACCGCGGTGCCCAACTGTCGCTGTTCGAGGACCGCGAGCAACACGTGCTCGAGACCGCAGCGCGGCGGCTCCGGCGGGCCGGCAAGGATCCGGCGGAGGCGTTCGCGGTGTTCAATGCCGCACAGGACCACGTCATCCGCGCCGGCCGGGTGCACATCGACCGCATCGTCCTCGAGGCGTTCACCGCCGGCATCGCGCGCTGCGAGAACCCTGAGGCACAGGATCTGCTGCGGGATGTGTGCTCGTTGTACGCCTTGTCGACGATCGAGGAGGACCTCGCCTGGTTCATGGGACACAACCGCCTGGCCGTCACCCGGGCCAAGACCGTCACGTCCCTGGTCAACGATCTGCTCGAGAAGCTGCGGCCGCACACGCTGACCCTGATCGAAGGATTCGGCGTGCCCGAGGCCAGCCTGCACGCCGCCATGCTCGAAGTTTGAGAAACCCTGTCCGGCAGGCTGCGGGATCTGCAAGAGTGAGGTTTCACCAATC
>JAWWPE010000382.1:0-4206 GCA_033850895.1 Nocardioidaceae bacterium
TCCCTCCGAGCACTGGCTCACGGACAGAGCGAACTCCTTGACGTCCGGGCTGAAGATGTCGGTCGAGAATCCGAACGGCTCGGGGTTGACCCGGGCCAGCCGCGACATGCCCTTGTCGAGGCACCGCACCAACCCGACCGGGTCGAGCGCCTTCGTCGTGAGGCCGGCCCGCAGGACGTTGTCGGAGGACGCCATGACCTCCAGGCACATGCCCCGCAGGTGCGCGTGGATGATGCCGGGGCCGAGGAAGGCCGCCTCGCCGGGCTGCAGGGTGAGCCGGTTGAGGGTCAGGGAGATGACGACGCCGACGTCCTCGGGGAAGTACTCGGCGATCTCGACGGCCGTGGCGTAGGCCCGCTTGATGTCGATGCCCTGCTCGACCAGGTCCCGGCAGGCGGCGATGAGCTCCTTGATGTCGGCGGGCGACACGCCGTCGGTGAGCACTCCTTCGACCAGGCGCACGATCCCGGCGAAACCGGGCTCGGCGCTGAGCTCTTCGGCCAGGGTGCGCGCCAGCGAGGTGTTGAGCCCGCCGAGCACGCGCAGGATCTCTGCGGTCGGCCGGAATCCGACCAAGGTGTCGAATGTCGTCAGCGCGTACGCCATCTCGGGCTTGTGGTGGGGATCCTTGTAGCTGCGGAGCTCTGAGTCGAGGGGTACGCCTGCCGCTTCTTCTTCGGCGAAGCCCGCCTCGGCCATCGCCTCGTTCGGGTGCACCTGGAGCGACAGTGGTCGATCGGCGGCCAGGATCTTCATCAGGAACGGCAGCTCACCGCTGGTGTCGGTCAACGGCACCGGGCCCTCGGGTCCCATGACGTTGGACGTCCCGAGAGGGTGGGTGCCCATCCAGACCTCGGCGACCGGGACCCCGTCGGGCTGGACGCCGAGGAACCGCGGGATGTCACCCGGGGAGCCCCAGTCGTAGGCACGGGAGCTGTTGACGAGACGAAGCATTCAGGCCCGCCCGGGGAGTCGGCACATGAGCTCCATCCTAGAGGCGGACGGTCACTTGTGCCGGGGCTTCCGAGTGGGCTTGGATGCGCTCGGCTGGCTCGACGGCTTGTCCTTGCGGGCGGCCTTCGCCGGCGCCTTGGAGGGGTACGGCCGCTTCTCGTGGGTCGTCTTGGCATAGGGCTTGTTGCCCTTGCGGTCCTCGCGGTTGCGCTTGATCGGTGGGCCGTCGTCGAGCTGCAGCTCGATCAGCTTGCCGGAGATGCGGGTGTTGGCCAGCGCTTCGAAGACCGCATCGGGCAGATCGGCCGGGAGCTCGACCAGGGTGTGGTCCTGGCCGATGGTGATCTTGCCGAAGTCGGAACGCTTGAGGCTGCCCTCGTTGGCCAGCGCTCCCACGATCGCGGACGGACCGATCTTGTGACGCTTGCCGACCGAGACGCGGTAGACCGCCGACCCCTCGGCAGGCAGCCGGTCGGAGCGGTCGTAGCCGGCCGGCTTGGGACGCGGCTCGAAGTCGCGCGCACGTGCGGGGGCCTTCGGCGGATCCGGCCGCAGGAAGAACTCCTTGTCGGTCTGGCTCATGACGGCCAGCCCGGCGGCAATGTCGGTCATCGCGACGTCGTTCTCCTGCGCGTACTCCTCGACCAACGCACGGAACGCATGGAACTGCGGCGACCCCATGCTCGACGTGATGGCCTGCGCGAACCGCCCGGCACGGCGCTCGTTGACCTCTTCGGCCGACGGCACACTCATCTCTTCGACCGGTCGGCCCGACACCTTCTCGATCGCCGACAGCATGCGGCGCTCGCGAGGCGTCACGAACAGGATCGCCTCGCCGGTGCGGCCGGCACGACCGGTGCGGCCGATCCGGTGGACGTACGCCTCGGTGTCGTGCGGGATGTCGTAGTTGATGACGTGGGTGATGCGATCGACGTCGAGTCCGCGGGCCGCCACGTCGGTGGCGACGATGATGTCTATCGCGCCGGACTTGAGCTGCGCGACCGTACGCTCACGTTGCGCCTGCACGAGGTCGCCGTTGAGAGCCGCCGCGGCATAGCCACGCCCGCGCAGCTTCTCGGCCAGTTCCTCGGTCGCGGACTTCGTGCGTACGAACACCAGCATCCCGTCACCGGTCTCGACCTCGAGCAGCCGCGTGAGGGCATCGAGCTTGTGATGGTGCGACACCTGGATCCAGCGCTGGCGGACGGTGGCGGTCGACGTGGTTGCCTTGGGCGTCGCGATGTCGACGGGGTCGTGGAGGTACTTCTTCGCCAACGTGCGGATCTGTCGCGGCATCGTGGCCGAGAACAGCGCCACCTGCTTGTATTCAGGCGTGTCGGCCAGGATGCGCTCGACGTCCTCGGCGAAGCCCATGTTGAGCATCTCGTCGGCCTCGTCGAGCACGAGGTATTCCAGCGCGGTCAGGTCGAGGCTGCCGCGTTCGAGGTGGTCGATCACGCGGCCGGGGGTGCCGACCACGATGTGCGCGCCCTTCTGCAGGCCGGAGAGCTGGAATCCGTAACCCTGGCCGCCGTAGATCGGAAGCACGCGGATGCCCGGGAGGTTGGCGGCATACGCGGCAATGGCCTCGCAGACCTGCAGAGCGAGCTCACGGGTCGGTGCCAGCACGATGGCCTGGGTCTTGCGATTGGCGGGGTCGATGCGCTGCAGGATCGGCAGCGCGAAGGCTGCGGTCTTGCCGGTGCCGGTCTGGGCCAGGCCGACGACGTCCTTGCCCTCGAGCAGTGACGGGATCGCGCGTTCCTGGATCGGCGTCGGTGTCTCGTAGCCGAGCGTCGACAACACCCGTACCAACGGCTCGATCAGACCGAGGTCGGCGAAGGTCGGGGAGTCGCGAAACTCTTCGGAGGTCACCCGCTCAGGCTATCGGCCAGGGCACGGAGAAACACCTTTGACTGGAGCGCGTACGCCTAGTAGGCGCCAGCGGAGCTCACCACGGCCCGGAATGTCTTCCACAGGATCAGGAGGTCGTCGACGATCGACCAGTTCTCGACGTAGTACAGATCGAGTCGCATGGTCTCCTCCCAGTTCAGGTCGGACCGACCGGAGATCTGCCACGGCCCGGTCATGCCCGGCAGGACCAGCAGCCTGCGACGAGCCTCGGCCTCATAGCCCGACACCTCCGCGACCAAGGGGGGACGCGGACCAACCAGGCTCATGTCGCCCTTGAGGACGTTGATGAGCTGGGGAAGCTCATCGAGGGAGTACCGCCGCAGGAACTTGCCCACCCGGGTCACCCGCGGGTCGTTGCGCATCTTGAACATCATCACGTTGCCGGAATCGCCCTCGAGGTCACCCAGCATCTGGTCCGCACCGTTCACCATGGTGCGGAACTTGATCATGTTGAACGTATGACCGTCTCGGCCGACGCGCTCTTGAACGTAGAACACCGAGCCACGGCTGGTGAACTTGATCGCCACCGCGACAGCGACGAAGATCGGCAGCCCGACGATGAGCAGGGCCAGCGAGCCGAATCGGTCGAGCAGGAACTTCGCCCAGCGGGAGGCACCGCGGTATGACGGCTGCTCGACGTGCAGGAGGGGGAGGCCCGCGACGGGTCGAACGTGGACCCGAGGTCCTGCAACGTTGGCCAGTGAGGGCGCCACGATGATCTCGATGTCGTAGCCCTCGAGGTCCCAGCCGAGACGGCGCACCATGTCGGGGTGGGTGGCATCCGAAGACGTGACGATCACAGCGTGGGCCCCTGAGGCGACAGTCGTGCCGACAAGCCCGTCGACGCCGCCGAGCACGGGCAGGCCGGCAGCATGTGTGGGCAGATCGTCTCCGGTGAGGCACACCCCGATGAGTCGGTAGCCATAGCTGGCTTGGCGTTCGATGACCTCGGCGAGGTGCTCGACCGCGGCTCGCGTCCCGACCACGATCGCCTCATGGACCATCCCGCCGCGCTGCCGCTGAGCCAGCAGCCACTGGCGCCACGACCAGCGGCTGAGGGCAAGCAGCACGAGGCCGAACGGGAGCGCAACCATCACGTAGCTGCGCGGCAGGGCAACCTTCGCCGAATAGCCGAAGAACGCGATCACGCCGAAGACCACGAGGGTCGAGCTGAAGACCCGCTTGTATTCCTCGGACCCGGCGCCGAGGACGCGGAAGTCCCGCGTTCCGGCCACAGTCAGAATCGCGTGCCAGATCAACGCCATGGTGATCGAGACCGACACCGCCGCCAAGGAGTAGAGGTTCGACGAGGTGGTCGATCCCAGGTGGTGCGCCCAG
>JAWWPE010000384.1:0-2635 GCA_033850895.1 Nocardioidaceae bacterium
CTGCTGGACCGAGAACAGGGACAGCAGCAGCCAGACGTTGGTGTTGCCCGCAGCGGCCTGCAGCCAGAACAGGCCGCTGGTGACGATCAGCCCGACCGTGGTGATGATCAGGATCGTCCGACGGTCGAACACGTCGGCCAGCGCACCGCCGTACAACCCGAAGACGATCAGCGGCACCAGGCCGAACACACCGGCCAGGCCGACGTACGCCGACGATCCGGTGTCGGCGTAGAGCTGGGCCGGGACAGCGACCACGGTGAGCTGCGCACCGATGACGGTGATGATGTTGGCGACCCAGAGCCGCCGGAAATGCTGATTGCGGAGCGGTCGGGTGTCGGCGAAGAAATGGGAGAAGGATCGCCGGGCCACGTCAGTGAAACCTACGCCAACGCGTCACGTGAAGTTCGCGAGGTCGATCAGGATCCAGGTCTGCTCGGCGCGACCCAGCAGCTCGCCGGTCGCGGTGTACAACGCGGTGTCGGTCAGGAACTTGCGGCCCTCCTGGGCATGCAGCCGGCCGGTCGACAGGCAGGGCTCGCCGGCCAATGGGCGACGAGCGATCTCGGCGGTCATCCGGCCCAGCACGATCGTGTTGTGGGTGAAGTCGGCGGCCCAACCACCTGGGCAGTCCAGCGCGGCCCACATCACGGGTACGTCGATCGTGCCGTCCTCGCCGGCGAACGCCTCGTGCGCGGTCCACGGTCCGGCGGTCAGGTCGTCGCCGATCGGGCCGGTGAACAGCCGAAGGCCATCGCCGTCGTCGCGCTGTGTCCCGCAGGTGAAGCAGCGGTCGAACGGGTGATGACGCAGGCCTGGGTAGGCGGCGAGCCCTTCAGCGGCCTGGTCGGCGGTGGGACACGGAGGCGGCTCTCGTACGAACGCGCCGGGCTTCGCCGAGCCGACGACGGCACCGCCCGCGGTCAGCAGCCGCAGGTCGTCGCCGTCGTGCTCCCAGCTCAGCGGCACCTCGAGCGGAGGCGGGAGGCGCAGGGTGGACGTCGCAGGGGTGTGGCCGAGCTCGTCGCCGAGCATCCCCGCGACGTAGCCTCCGTTGCCGCTGCGTTCCGGTCCGTTGAACTGCGCCCCGATCGTCACCATGGCGCCAACCTATCGAGAGCGGATCTCGTCATACCTGCGCAGGGACTCCAGCCGCTCCTCGGCGTGATCGACGATGGGCGCCGGATAGTCGGCCGGCGGGTCGTCGAGCTCCCACGGCGTATGGATGTGCTGCTTCGCCACGTCAGCCAGCTCGGGCACCCATCGACGTACGTACTCACCATCGGGGTCGAACTTCTTGCCCTGCGTCATGGGGTTGAAGATCCGGAAGTATGGCGACGCGTCCGTGCCGGAGCCGGCGACCCACTGCCAGCCGTGCTGGTTGGAGGCGAGGTCCGCGTCGACGAGTCTCTCGAGGAAGTGTCGTGCGCCGTGCTGCCACTCCACGTGAAGGTCCTTGACCAGGAAGCTCGCCACGATCATCCGGACCCGGTTGTGCATCCAGCCCTCGGCGAGCAGCTGGCGCATCCCGGCATCCACGATCGGGATGCCGGTCTGCCCCTGCTTCCAGGCCTCGAGCTCGCGCCCCGGCTCGTCGTAGCGCATCGCCTCGAACGACCGGTTGTAGTAGCCGAAGGCCGAGTCCGGGCGTTGGTGCAGGACGTCGGCGTAGAACTCGCGGAAGGCCAGCTCGCGGGCGTATGCCCTGGCGCCCGACGACCGCAGCGGCGCCAGATCGGCCAACATCGTGCGGGGATGGATCGTGCCCCATTTGAGATGCACCGACATGCGCGAGGTGCGGTCCGGGCCGGGCAGGTCCCGGGTGTCGTCATAGTCCGCGACATCCTCGTCGAGGAACTCCCGCCAGCGCGCCCGGGCGGCGATCTCGCCGACCGGCGGCAGGGTCAGGCCGGCTGGAACCGGCGAGTCGGGGATCTGATGCGTACGACCGTCGGGCCTCATCCACGGAGCCGACCGCACTTCGACCTCCGACGCGCGCCAACCGTGGTCCTGCCAGGCGCCGAAGAACGGGGTGAACACGCGGTAGCCGCTGCCGTCGTCCTTGGTGATCCGTCCGGGCGACACGGCGTACGGCGAACCGGTCCGTACGAGATCGACCGCGTGCGCGGCCAGCGCCTCCTCGACCGCTGCATCGCGCCGCGAGCCGTACGGTGCGAAATCGCCGGAGACGTGCACGCTGACCGCCTCGACCTGGCGGGCGATCCGCAGGACCTCGGCGATCGGATCGCCATGCACGACGTGGAGGCCGCCGATGCGGTCGGAGAAGTCGCGCAGCAGGCGACTGAGGTAGGCCACGCGCGCGCTGGCTCCGCGATGCCAGAGCCGGTCGTCGAGGACGAACAGCGGAACGACACCGTCCGGACCGGCCTCGACGGCGGCCCGGAGTGCGGGCTGGTCGTGCAGCCGGAGATCGCGCCGGAACCACATCACCGACGTCGTCATACCTCCATTGTCAGGTGGGAGCGGCGATCGTGCACGGCGTGAAAGAATAACGGCGTGAGCGACCTGATCGACACCACCGAGATGTATCTCCGCACGGTCTATGAGCTGGAGGAGGAGGGCATCGTCCCGCTGCGCGCGCGCATCGCCGAGCGCCTCCACCAGAGCGGGCCGACGG
>JAWWPE010000224.1:0-2800 GCA_033850895.1 Nocardioidaceae bacterium
CTTCGACGCCGTGGTGCTGCACGTCGACGACCATGGCGCGGAGGTCATGCTGGTCGAGCCGCCGGTCATTGCCCGCTGCCAGGGCGTCGGCCTCCGGGAGGGTGCACAGGTGCAGGTGCACCTCGACTCGGTTGAGGACGTGGTGACGTTCTCGTACGCCGGCGAGCCGGCCTAGTCGTTCAGGTGGCGCGCGGCCAGCCCGGTGAGGATGATGTCCAGCTTGCGGCCGTACCAACCGCGCCCGCGCCACACCTCTTCGGTGTCGTAGGCCTTGAGGACCGGCCGCTTCGGACCGCTCTGGTTGCGGGCCTCGATCGCCCGGAGCCGTTCCATCTCGGCAGATGCCGTCAGCGCAAGGGTGATGACGAATTCGACCGCGACCGCGGCGTCCTCGAGCAGGAAGCCCTGTCGCTGGATGGACGCGACGTATTGCTCGACGAACACCTCGGCGCCAGCTGGAGACTTCGGTGCCGACAGGGCGGCACGGTCGAGACCGGGATGTCGCTCGCACATCTGCCAGATCGTGTTGCCGATGGCTTCGAGCAGCTCGCGCCATCCCAGCTCGGCCGAAGGCCAGGAAACTTCCGCGACAGCGCGGTCGAGCGCTGTCATCAGCAACTCGTCCCGATCGGTGACGTACCGATAGAGACCTGAGTGTGCGACCCCGAGACGACGAGCAACAGAAGGCATGCTGAACGTCGCTATTCCGTCGTCAAGCGCAGCTTGCGCAATCATGTCGACGGTGAGCGCTCGCGGGCGCCCGGGTTTGCGGTCCATGGGGAGAATCATACTTCTGGTATGGGTCGCCGCGTGGCGTTCTGGGCAGTCGCGTAACCGGAGTATCGCGGAGTCGGGTGGTCGGCGGGCCGCGTACGATGGGTGCATGGAGCAGACGGGCATCCCGGAGAAGTTCGCACCACTCGGCCTGACGTACGACGATGTGCTCCTCCTGCCGGGCGAAACCGACGTCATTCCCAGCGATGTGGACACCACGGCACGCCTGACCCGGGAGATCTCGCTCAAGGTGCCACTCGTGTCGTCCGCGATGGACACCGTGACTGAGTCACGCATGGCGATCGCGATGGCCCGTCAGGGCGGCATCGGCGTGTTGCACCGCAATCTGGCGATCGAGGACCAGGCCTACCAGGTCGACCTCGTCAAGCGCACCCAGACCGGCACGATCTCCAACCCGGTGACGATCGGGGCCGATGCGACGCTCGAGGACCTCGACGAGCTGTGCGGCCAGTACCGCGTGTCCGGCCTCCCCGTCGTCGACACCGACAACCGGCTGCTCGGCATCATCACCAACCGCGATCTGCGATTCACTCCTGTCGCTGAGTGGGCGTCGACCAAGGTCGACGAGGTCATGACCCCGATGCCGCTGATCACCGCTCCGGTCGGCATCAGCCGCGAGGACGCCACCTCCCTGCTGCGGCAGCACAAGCGCGAGCGGCTGCCGATCGTCGACGAGGGCGGACGGCTCGCCGGGCTGATCACGGTCAAGGACTTCGTGAAGTCCGAGCAGTTCCCCCACGCCAGCAAGGACGCACAGGGCCGGCTCCTCGTCGCGGCTGCGGTCGGCTACTTCGGCGATGCCTGGGAGCGTGCCACGACCCTCGTCGAGGCGGGCGTCGACGTCCTCGTTCCCGATGTCGCCAACGGTCACGCCCGGTTGATGCTGGAGATGATCAAGAAGCTCAAGGCCGATCCGGCCACGCGGCACGTCCAGATCCTGGGCGGCAACGTGGCCACCCGGGTCGGCGCCCAGGCACTCGTCGATGCGGGGGTCGACGCCGTCAAGGTCGGCGTCGGTCCCGGCTCGATCTGCACGACCCGCGTCGTCGCCGGTGTCGGCGTGCCACAGGTGACCGCGATCTACGAGGCCTCGCTGGCCTGCAAGCCGGCCGGGGTGCCGGTCGTCGGTGACGGCGGGCTCCAGCACTCCGGCGACATCGCCAAGGCGCTGGTTGCGGGTGCCGACACGGTGATGCTCGGGTCGTTGCTCGCCGGCTGCGAGGAGAGCCCCGGAGAGCTGATCTTCGTCAACGGCAAGCAGTTCAAGAGCTATCGCGGCATGGGATCGCTCGGGGCGATGGCCTCGCGGGGCAAGAAGTCATTCTCCAAGGACCGCTACTTCCAGGCCGATGTCGCCAGCGACGACAAGATCGTGCCGGAGGGCATCGAGGGCCAGGTGGCGTTCCGCGGTCCGCTGTCGGCCGTCGCCCACCAGCTGATCGGCGGCCTGCACCAGTCGATGTTCTACGTCGGGGCCCGTACAATCCCGGAGCTGCAGGAGCGCGGCCAGTTCATCCGCATCACGCCCGCGGGACTCAAGGAGAGCCACCCGCACGACATCCAGATGACCGCCGAGGCCCCGAACTATTCGAGCCGCTGAGCCGCCTGCGGCTCCGCCGGCGAGAACGTTGAGCGTCCCACGCCGAAGGCGTCCGGCGCGAAGCGTGGCGAGGTGACGGGCCAAGCCGGGTAGCGACTAACCTCAGCACGTGGCCATCCGCGACGTTGCCGTCTTCATCGACGCCGAGAATCTCTTCAAGGGTTACGGCAAGCTCGAGATCCCCGACATCTCGATGCCGGAAATCCTCAGCCAGGTCGAGGCAGCGGCCTCCCAGGAGGCCGGCTCGGGAAGCATCGCGATGGCGCGGGCGTATGCCGACTGGGATCGGATCGGCCTCGAGGACTACCGTCGCGACGTCGAACGTGCGGGCGTCGAGACGATGCAGGTGTTCTCGGTCGGCAAGGCCGAGAAGAATGCCGCCGACATGGTGCTGGTCATCGATTG
>JAWWPE010000403.1:0-8077 GCA_033850895.1 Nocardioidaceae bacterium
CGGACGATCGAGCCGGACACCCCCTGCTCTCCGAGCTCGTCGACGAACTGACTGGCCATCAGGTCGCTGCTGGATGCGGCAGGGGACGATTTGAGCGTGCAGTTGAGGGCGATCGCGGTCAGGGAGGTGGGCATACGAATCCTTTCGGGTCCTGCCGTACGTACCCCGCCGCGGCGCCCGTAGTCCTCGCGCTTGAGGTTTCCGCGACGCGAATCCGGGTAAGTCCCCGCCCGTGACCCTCGCGCAGGTGAAGTCCATGAACTTCGAAAAACTCACGATCCAGTACGACGACCGCGTTCTCGCGCCACGTGAGTGGACCGCACTGCAGTCGAACTGGGCGGCGGAGCTCTTGCAGACGTTGCCGCCCGGTCCGGTGCTCGAGCTCTGCTCCGGCGTCGGCCACATCGGACTGCTCGCGGTGGCCCAGCAGCCCCGCGATCTGGTCCAGGTCGACCTTTCCGAGACCGCCTGCGAGTACGCCCGAGCGAACGCCGCGGCCGCCGCGCTGCCGTCCGAGGTCGAGGTGCGACACGGAGGAATGGACGATGTACTCGATCCGGCTGAACGGTTCGCGCTGATCATCGCCGATCCTCCGTGGCTGACCACTGATCGGACGCCCGACTTTCCCGAGGATCCGCTCTTCGCGGTCGACGGCGGCTCGGACGGCCTGGCAGTCGCGCGTACCTGCCTCCGGGTCATCGCCGACCACCTCGACGAGGGCGGTTCGGCCTTGCTCCAGCTCGGTTCGACCGAGCAAGTGCGCGCCCTCGATGAGCAGCTGACCGCGTCAGCACTCCGCGTCGTCGAGACCCGGGCACACCGCGATCGCGGTGTCGTCGCCCGCCTCGAGCCCTAGCTCTTCGCAGAGTCGGGAATGACCTTGTGGGTGCCGTCGCACCACGGTTGGGTCGATGACTTGCCGCACCGGCACACCGCGCTCACCGGGCGTACGGTCCGGTGGGCCTTCCCGTCGGCGTCGGCGACCACGTGATCGCCACGCAGCAGCATCGGACCGCCGGGGCAGAGGATCACGTCGGGATGGTCCAGCTCCTCGGGTGCGCTCATCAGGCGGCGCTGTCCAGCACGCGGTGGGCGAATCTTGCTTCGAGGTCGAGACACGTGAAGGCACCGAAGACCACATCCGGTAGCAGCGCCGGCTCCGCCTCGATCAAGGGAGCACAGATCGTACGAACGGCCAGCTGCTCGTGCACCGCATCGGCCTCGACGTGTTCGTCGTAGTAGTCGATCAGCTCCTGGGCGAGTCCGAGCCGCGCGAATCCCTGGGCCATGCGCCGCGACGGCATCGAGCTGGTGGCCTCGAACGCCGCGAGGTGCCCGAGTGCGGCGCCCCGAAGTCGCCGGTTCAGGCCGAACAGCGACATCGCGTTGTTCTGCTCCAGCACCTCGATCGGCACGTCGTCAATGTAGGAGCCGTACTCAGAGCGCAGCCCACATGCCTCGAGCCCCCGCGCGAAGAGCTCGGAATGCAGCCGGTTGGGGTCACCGCAGCCGTACTCGTCGTACTGCAGCTCCATGAGGGCGGCCTTGGGAACCGTCGGGAGGCGGGGCACCAACCACGCCGTCGGATCAGACTCCTTGAGGTGATAGATCGACCTCATCCGCAGGATCTCGAGAGCTTGCTCGAGATCGGCGTCGCGCTGGATGAACTTGGCCAGCGACGGGCCGTCATGCTGCTCGACGTAGTCGAAGAAGCCCTCCGCGAAGTCGCCGGCGACCTCGTGCTGCGGCTGGCGTTCGCGCAGCTCGTTCTCGAAGTCGCGCTCAAGGGAACGTCGCAGGTCGATCAGGTCCGGGTGCCACTCCAAGCCGTCATCGACGTCGTCGAAGCCGCGGTAGTGCAGTTCATACAGCGCCCACAGGGCGATTTGGACGTCGTCCTCGTTGTCAGGAAGCGTGCGGCACACCGAGTCCCAGCGCGATGGCGACGTGCGCATGCCCTCGAAGATCGCTTCGCTCAGCGCTCCGCGAGCCTTCGGCGTCAACATGCCGCACCGCCGGGTCCAACCCGATGTTGGAGGTCCCGCACTCCGGCGATGCGTTGGTGCATGTCGTACGCCTTTCAAAGACCGCCGGCTCCCCGACCCGAGCCCGCTGCGTAAGTGGGAAGAACGTCAACCGGGTCGAGGAGCCCGGCGGGATACGGAATACCCCTAGTGGCAGATTTCAATCACACACACGTTCGAGTTTTCGTGAGAGCCTTCACGCGGCGTCGGCCGCCACGCGGAGGTCCGCCGCGAGCCGTGCGAGCTCACCGTCGTACGCACTGTGGTCGCGCAATCGCAGCAAGGCCGATGGGTGAGTGGTCACGACGACGGCCGAACCCTCCAGCGCATCCCCGATCACCCGACCGCGTTCGGCTGCGATGCGCACCGGCCGGCCCAGCACCGAGCGGCCCGCGGTTGCTCCCAGGCACACCACGACCTTCGGCCGCACCAGGTCGAGCTCGGCTTTGAGCCACGGATGGCATGCGGTCAGGTGGCTGATCGCGGGCTTCTTGTGGATCCGACGGGCCCCGCGCCGCTCGAACCGGAAGTGCTTGACCGCATTGGTGAGGTACACGTCGCCGGACGGGATGTTCGCCGCCTCGAGGGCCTCGTCCAGGACACGTCCCGCCGGGCCGACGAACGGCTCTCCCTCGATGTCCTCGCGATCGCCGGGTTGCTCGCCGACCAGCATGATCGGCGCGCTCGCTCGACCACGGGAAAACACCGCCTGGGTCGCGTCCTGGTACAGCTCGCAGGCGTGGCAGCCCTCAACGTCATTCCTCAGTGCGTCGAGTCGGGTCATGCGTTGGGCGTACCCAGACGCGGCTGAATGACACCGCCCTCTGCTTGAACCGGCGATCGCTGGGTATCAGCAGCGGTGGCCCTACTGCCCAGCTTGAGGAGAGCTCGATGACCACGTCGAAGGTTGATTCAGAGGCGGACGAGTCACGTTCCCTGAGGAGAGCGGTGGGTCCGATCGGGCTGCTGTTCACCAGTGTTGGGTCCATCATCGGTTCTGGCTGGCTGTTCGGCGCCCTGAACGCGGCACAGCAGGCCGGTCCGGCGTCCATCATCTCGTGGGCGATCGGCATGGTCATGATCCTGATGATCGGCCTGGTCTACGCCGAGCTCGGGGCGATGTTCCCGCTCCCCGGCGGCGTCGTCCGCTTCCCCCACATCGCCTTCGGCTCGTTCGCCAGCTTCAGCGCCGGCTGGATCACCTGGGTCGCCGTCGCCACCACTGCGCCGATCGAGGTCGAGGGCGCGCTGCAGTATGCGACGAAGTACGCGGCGTTCACCAAGGAGCACACGGTCGACGGCGCGCCGGTCCACACCCTGACACCGCTCGGGTATGGCGCGGCGGTCGTGCTCATGGCGGTGTTCGTGGTGATCAACTACATCGGCATCCGGTGGTTCTCGCGCATCAACAACGTGCTCGTCTGGTGGAAGCTGGCGGTCATCATGCTCGTCGTCGTCGCGTTCCTGGTGACCGCGTTCCACGGCAGCAACTTCACCAGCCACGAGTTCCGGCCCGAAGGTTGGAAGGGCGTCTTCACGGCGATCGCCACCTCGGGCATCATCTTCTCGTTCCTCGGATTCCGCCAGGCCGTCGAGCTCGCCGGCGAGAGCTCGCGGCCCAAGCGCGACGTGCCGCTTGCGGTGATCGGTTCGATCCTGATCACCGGCATCATCTACATCGGGCTGGAGATCGCCTTCATCGGCTCCGTACGCCCCAGCGACCTGGCCAGCTCGCACGGCTGGGCCAAGCTGAGCTTCGACAACGACTTCGGTCCGTTGGCGGCCATCGCCTCGATCATCGGACTGGGTTGGCTGGCCGTCATCCTCTACATCGACGCGATCGTCTCCCCGGGTGACACCGGCCTCATCTACACCACCGTGACCTCGCGCATCTCGTACGCGATGGGCATGAACGGCAACGCTCCCAAGGCGCTGGCCAGCACGACCCAGCGTGGCGTGCCGTTGATCGGCCTCGTCGTGGCGTTCGTGATCGGGCTGATCGTCTTCCTGCCGTTCCCGAGCTGGCAGCAGCTCGTCGGCTTCATCACCTCCGCGACGGTGCTGTCGTTCGGCTCCGGGCCATTGGTGCTCGGCGCCCTGCGACGGTCGCTGCCCGATCACGAACGCCCGTTCAAGTTGCCTGGCGGCGATCTCATCCCGCTCCTGGCGTTCTGGTCCGCCAACCTGATCGTCTACTGGACCGGCTGGAAGACCGACTGGAAGCTGTTCGTCGCCATCCTGCTCGGCTACGTGCTGCTGGCTGTCATGGAGACCATCAACGTGCGCACGCCCCCGCTGGAGTGGCGCTCCGGCGCGACCTGGGTCCTGCCCTGGATGGGCGGCCTCGCCCTGATGTCCTACCTCGGTGACTACGACGGCGGTCGAGGCGTGATCGGCTTCGGCAGCGCCATCCCGATCAGCCTCGCGCTGACTGTCGCGATCTACTACCTCGGCATGTACGTGCGCCTGGACCGAGCCACGATCGAACAGCACATCGAGGACGCGTCGCGCGAGGCCAAGTCGGAGGAAGATGCGTTCGGGGGCAAGGGCTGACGCAGAGGGCTCAGCCGCTCTGGCGTCCCGCGCGTCCCTCGACGACGTACGCCAGACGCCGCAGCGTCTCGGTGTTGCGCCACTTCAGGCTGACGCCCTTGAGCGGCTCCGGCACGAGGGTTCCGGGGCCGGCCGTGGCGTCCTCCTTGATCTCCACCCGCGACTGGGCGCCGTCCGGGTCGAGGGTGATGAGCACCTCTGCCTCCCCGACAGGCCAGGCCCGGGCACGAAGCCGGATCGAGCGGCCGGGCTGGCTGGCCAGCACCTCGGTGTGATCGTCGATCAGCGCCGGCCACACCCCGACGGAGTGGTGGATGCGGCTGCCCTCCGCGGGCCAGGTGGAGTCAACGTCCCGGATGCGCGACGCCCCGACGACCCACAACGGATACAGCCATCCGTCGGCCAGGACGTCCCACACGGCATCGGGGGTGGCCTGGATGATGCGGGTGTTCTCACTCACGAAACTGCTCCTCGTACTGGGGGAATTGCTGGCTGGGATACCCACTGCCGCGTTCGCTACGCGCGCCGCAGCCGTATCCGGTTTTCAAAACAGGTTGTCGCCGAGCGGTTGCCCTGTCCACGCAGGGGTACGGGCCACCCACGTCGACGCGTTGGCCCGGGCGATCGTGCCGACCAGGTGCCGGAGTTCAGCTGAGAGCTCCGGCATCGCGGCGCCATGCCCGCGACAACAGCTCGAGGTCACTCGGGACGCGCGTTGGCATCCCGCTGCACGGTGATGGCTTCCGCCAAGGTGTGCAGCCGGATGTTCTCGTGCTGCGATATGCGTTTGAGGAATGAGAACGCGGTCTCGGCGTCGATGTTGAACGTCTGCATGAGGATGCCCTGCGCCTGACCGATGACGGTGCGCGACTCCAGCGCGTCGGTCAGACCGCGCTCACGCTCGGCCGCGGCGAATGCCGCGCTGGCATGCGCCGCCAGCACCTCCACCTGCTGAGCATGGTCTTGGTCGAAGGCATCGAGCCGGTTCGCGTAGACGTTGAGGGATCCGTAGCCACGTCCCCGGGTTGCCAGGCGTACGCCGATCGCGCTCGTGACACCGAGGTCGAAGACCGCGGGACCCCATTTCGGCCACCGATCGTCGTTCTCCGTGTCGCCGGTGACGTACGTGGCCCGGCCTTCGATCGCATCGAGACAAGGGCCTTCGTCATACGTCGCCTGCAGGTCATGGGCCGTGACCACGAGCTGGCCGGTCGCAGCGGGGGTCTCGATGTCCCGCCTGCTGTGAGTCACCATGACTCCGGCTTCGTCCGCGTTCACCAGCACGCGCGCGTATTCGGAGATCCTCTGGATCATTTCCGCGAATTCGCGCCGTTCCTCCAGCTCCAGCGCCATGTCGGCCAGCAGCTTCTGCGCATCTCTCACGTCGACACCTCCTCGGGGGCGTCAGTACGGCCCGCGGAACAGGTGCCCCCATGGCGTTCTTTCAACCATCCGACCACAATGACGCGCCTGACGTGCACTGCTCTGAGTGTTTGCAGGCCGCCTCCGCGGGTATGTCGACGACACTGCGAATCGATCACGTCAAGGGGGAGTCATGAAGGCACTGACCTGGCAGGGAAAGCGCGACGTACGGGTCGAGGAGGTTCCCGACCCGACGATCCAGGAGCCCACAGACATTGTCATCAAGGTCACGACGAGCGGCCTGTGCGGATCGGATCTGCACCTGTACGAGGTGCTCGGGCCGTTCATGACAGCCGGCGACATCCTCGGACATGAGCCGATGGGGACGGTGGTCGCCACCGGGTCGGCGGTGACCAACGTCAGTGAGGGCGACCGCGTCGTCATCCCGTTCCAGATCGCCTGCGGGACGTGCTGGATGTGCGAGCGCAACCTGCAGACCCAGTGCGAAACGACCCAGATGCGGGAAACCGGTATGGGCGCAGCGCTGTTCGGCTACAGCAGCCTCTACGGAGCCGTGCCCGGCGGGCAGGCGGAATACCTCAGGGTCCCGCACGGCGACTACGGACCGATCAAGATCGAGTCCGATCTCGACGATGAGCATTTCGTCTACCTCTCCGACGTGATGCCGACGGCGTGGCAGGCGCTCGAGTACGCGGCGGTCCGCGAGGGCGAGACGTTGCTGGTCATCGGACTCGGCCCGATTGGCGACATGGCAGCGCGCTTCGCCCTGCATCGTGGCATCCGGGTGATCGGCACCGATCTCGTGCCGGAGCGTCTCCAGCGCGCCGCCGCCCAGGGCGTGGAGGTCCTCGATGTGACCAGCGGGGACGTGGCCGACCATGTCCGGCAGATGACGAACGGGCGCGGAGCCGATGGCGTCATCGATGCAGTCGGTATGGAGGCGCACGGCTCTCCGGTCGCGCAGACGGCACAGACCGCGGTCGGATTCCTACCCGACTTCATGGCCCGCAAGATCATGACAACGGCGAGCGTCGACCGGATGGCCGCGATATATCTCGCCATCGATGCGGTCCGGCGCGGCGGGACGATTTCGCTCAGCGGCGTCTACGCCGGCACGTCCGACCCGCTGCCGCTGCAGGTCCTGTTCGACAAGCAGGTGCAGCTCCGGATGGGACAAGCCAACGTGAAGCGCTGGATCGACGACGTGAAGCCGTTGGCCGAGGACTCGTCGGATCCGCTCGGGCTGGCGCACTTCGCCACCCATCGAGTGCCCCTCGCCGACGGGCCCTCCGTCTACCAGAACTTTCAGGACAAGAAGGACGACACCATCAAGGTCCTGTTCAAGCCGTGACCGTACCCATCACCCCCAGAGGAGAATCCATGTCCACCGACGCCATCGTGCTGCTGAAGAACGACCACAAGGAAATCCGCAAGGTCTTCGCCCAGTTCGAGAAGGCCGGCGACAGCGCCCACAAGACCAAGGGAAAGCTCGTCGACAAGATGATCGAGCTGCTCACCGTGCACACCTACATCGAGAACGAGGTGATGTACCCGCGGGTCCGTGACCTGCTGCCCGAGGTGGAGGATGACGTGCTCGAGTCGTACGAGGAGCACCACGTCGCTGACGTGCTGGTGATGGAGCTGGCCGCGATGAAGCCCGACGACGAGCGATTCACCGCCAAGACCACGGTGCTGATTGAGAGCGTCACTCACCACATGGACGAGGAGGAGCAGGACTGGTTCCCGAAGGTCCGCGAGGGGCTCGGCCGCAAGGTGCTGCAGGATCTCGGCGCCGACATGATCAAGGCGAAGAAGAAGGCCCCCCGACGCCCGTCACAGCCCTCAGCCCTGAAGAAGACGGTCGACGCCGTCATCAAGTAGACAACCACGTAGCCCACAGCGGCAAGAATCAGAAGGAGACGACATGAGTGAGACACCCATCGAGCCGGACGGACCCGGAGCCGACGAAGGTCAGGGCGATCCGGTCGACCCCGTCCAGGAGGGCGCACCGGCCACCGGCCCCGAGGCACCCGTTCCGCCCGGCGGTTCCGACGATGCGGACTCCGCCAGCGGGCCTGACGACGTCTGAGACGCCCGATGACCGCTCGCATCGCGCA
>JAWWPE010000338.1:0-3509 GCA_033850895.1 Nocardioidaceae bacterium
GCGGCTTCGTCGAGGTAGATCACGAGACCGTGATGTCGAGTCCGAGGTCGAGTGCCCGGACGCTGTGGGTCAGGGCACCCACCGAGATGAGGTCGACCCCCGTGCGGGCGATGTCGCCGATCGTCTCAAGCGTGATGCCGCCGCTGGCCTCGATGAGGGCTCGACCAGCGATCTGGGCGACACCGGCCCGCAGGTCGTCGTTGGAGAAGTTGTCGAGCATGACCGTGCCGACTGCGCCCGACGCCAGCACCGCATCGATCTGGTCGAGTCGGTCGACCTCGACCTCGATGTGGGTCGTGTGCGGCAGGTCTGCCTTCGCCTGCTCGAGCGCTGCGGTGATGTCGTCGATGACCGCGAGGTGGTTGTCCTTGGCCATGACAGCATCCGACAGCGAGTAGCGGTGGTTGTGACCCCCTCCGCAGCGGACGGCGTGCCGCTCCAGCGCACGGAGTCCCGGCGTGGTCTTGCGGGTGTCGACGACGCGTACGTCAGTGCCCGCGACCTCCTCGACGTACGTCGCGGTGAGCGTCGCGATGCCGGTCATGCGTTGCACGAAGTTGAGGGCGACCCGCTCGGCCTGCAGCACCGCCCGCGCGGGGCCCACGACGGTGGCCAGCACCGCACCGGTCTCGAACCGGTCGCCGTCGGCCGCAAGCTGGGTGACCACGACAGTCGGGTCGAGGGTCGTCATCGCGATGGCGAACACCTCGGCACCGGCGAAGACACCTGGCTCGCGGGCGACCAGCTCGGCGTGCGCCACCGCCGCCTCGGGCACCAGCGTCTGGGACGTGAGGTCACCGAACGGCGCGTCCTCGTCCAGGGCCAGGTCGACGACCCGCTGGATCTGCCGGCGCTCAAGCATCCGCGACCACCGCGGAGTGGCGTGCCTGCGCAGGATCGCTGTCCGGGAAGTCGGTGCGGTAGTGCCCGCCCCGCGACTCCTGACGCGCCAGCGCGCTGCTCATCACGGCGCGCGCGACGACCAGCAGGTTCGCGTCCTCAGCCGCCTTGGCGTCCGTGACGGTGGGCGCCTTCCACAGCTTGAGTTGCGCCAGCGCACGCTCCAGGTCCGGGCCGTTGCGCGACAGCCCGGCGGCATCCCACATCAACCTCTGCAGGTCGGATCGGTTGACCTCATCGGCGTCCGGCCCTTCCGTGAGATCCACGCCGATCGGAGCGAGCCACTCGCCGTCGAAGGCGATCTCGGGCTGCGGATCGTCGAGCCCCTCGATGACCCGGGTGCCATAGACGGCGCCCTCGAGCAACGAGTTGGAGGCCAGCCGGTTGGCGCCGTGCAGACCGTTGCAGGCCGCCTCACCGACGGCGTACAGACCGGGTAGCGACGTGCGTCCCCACTCGTCGGCCCGGATGCCGCCCATGTAGTAGTGCGCCGCGGGCGTCACCGGGATCGGCACGACTCCCCAGTCGAACCCCTGCGCCCGGCACGCGGCGTCGATGTTGGGGAAACGCTTGGCGAGAAACTCCGCGCCGAGCGCGGTGGCATCCAGGCGTACGGGCACGCCGGGCTGCTTGAGCATCTGGGCGGCGATGCCACGTGCCACGACATCGCGCGGCGCCAGCTCGGCATCCGGGTGCACATCGAGCATGAAGCGCTTGCCGTCCGAGTCGATCAGCACCGCACCCTCACCGCGTACGGCCTCGGACACCAGGAAGTTGCCCGGAGCGTCGAGCGACGTCGGGTGGAACTGGTAGAACTCCAGGTCCGCGGCCACGACGCCGGCGCGCAATGCCATGCCCAGCCCGTCGGCCGTCGCGACCTCGGGGTTGGTCGTATAGGGGTAGAGCTGGCCCGCTCCCCCAGTCGCCAGGATGACGACATCGGCCCGCAGCTCCGAGCCGTCCAACAGGCGTACGCCCACGCAGCGCCGCCCGCCGTCGGACTGGGTCTCGACGACCAGGTCGACCACCGTGGTCTGCTCGCGCACCGTCACGGCGCTCTCGCGCAGCCGATCGATCAGCGCGTACGCAATGCCGGCTCCGGTCGCGTCGCCGCCCGCGTGCAGGATGCGGGCATACGCGTGGGCGGCCTCGAGCCCGTGGGAGAGCTCGCCGTCGTGGCGATCGAACTTCACCCCGCGGGCGATCAGCTCGTCGATCGCAGCCGGGCCTTCGGCGCACAGGATGCCGACCGTGTCGGCGTCGCTGAGACCGGCACCGGCGACGAGCGTGTCCTGGACGTGCGACTCGACCGTGTCGCCCAGCTTCGGCGCTCCGGGGTCGCTCATCTCGTCGATGACGACCGCGACGCCACCTTGCGCGTAGCGGGTGTTGCTCTGCGCGAGCTCGGCCTTGGTCAGCAGCGTGACCTGATGGCGGTCGACCGCTTCGAGCGCTGCGGTCATGCCGGCAACTCCGCTGCCGACCACGATGATGCTGGACATCTCAGTCTCCGATCACGGGTGCTGCTTTGGGCAGCGCGGCGAGCATGCGCTCGAGCGCGACCTTGGCGTCGGTGGCGATGTCCTGCTCGACGATGATCTCGTTGCGGACCTCGCCCTCGACCAGGCCGTCGAGGGTCCAGGCGAGATAGCCGGGATGGATGCGGTACATCGTCGAGCACGGGCACACCACGGGGTCGAGACAGAAGATCGTACGGTCGGGGAACTCGGCGGCGAGCCGGTTGACCAGATTGACCTCGGTGCCGATCGCGATGACATCGCCCGGCGAGGAGGCCTCGACGAACTTGCGGATCGCGTCAGTGGATCCGGACGCGTCGGCGGCGTCGACCACCGGCATCGGGCTCTCCGGGTGCACGATCACCTTGACGCCGGGGAAGTCCGCCCGTGCCTTGTCGATCTGCGCGACGGTGAACCGCTTGTGGACCGAGCAGAAGCCGTGCCACAGGATGACCTTCGCGTCGTGCAGCTCGGCCTCCGTGCTGCCGCCGAGCGGCTTGCGGGGATTCCACATCGGCATCTGCTCGAGCGGGATGCCCATCGCCTTGGCCGTGTTGCGCCCGAGGTGCTGGTCCGGGAAGAACAGCACCCGCTGGCCGCGCTCGAACGCCCACTCCAGCACGGTCGAGGCATTCGACGAGGTGCAGACGATGCCACCATTGCGCCCGCAGAATGCCTTCAACGCGGCGGAGGAGTTCATGTACGTCACCGGGATGACCGGCTGCTTGCCGTCGGCGTCGGGGTCAGTCCCGTAGATGTCCATGAGCTCCTCCCAGCACGCCTCGACCGAGTCCTCGTCGGCCATGTCGGCCATCGAGCAACCAGCGGCCAGGTTGGGGAGGATCACGTGCTGCTCGGGCCGGGCCAGGATGTCGGCGGTCTCGGCCATGAAGTGCACGCCGCAGAACACGATGTTGTCGGCATCGGGCTTGGTCAGCGCCGCATTCGCGAGCTGGAACGAGTCGCCCACGAAGTCGGCGTGCTGGATGACCTCGTCGCGCTGGTAGAAGTGACCGAGGATGACCAGCTTGCTGCCGAGCGTCTCCTTGGCGGCCCGGATGCGGGCGTGCAGCTCGTCATCGCTCATCCGTT
>JAWWPE010000341.1:0-9812 GCA_033850895.1 Nocardioidaceae bacterium
GTCGACGTCGACATCCAGCATGCGCAGGACCGCATCGAATCGCTCGGTGGGCACCTCGAGGTCGTGCGGGGTGACGACCTTGTCGTCGAGGCACTGGTGCCACCGGCCGAGATGGCAGAGAGGCTCGGCTGACCTACGGCGAGAGCTCGCGGGTCCAGGGTGGGTCGGCACCGGGGCGGGAGCAGGTGATGGCGGCGGCGCTGGAGGCGTACATCCCGAGGTCGGTCAGCTCGGTCTCGTCGAGCTCCGCGGCAGCCGGCCAGGAGTAGGTCGCGCACCAGGCGAGCATCGCCGACATGAACGAATCGCCGGCGCCGATCGTGTCGACGACGCGCAGGTCCGCAGGTGGGATCGACACCGCGTGCTCACGGTTGGCGACGACCGCGCCCTCTCCGCCCAACGTGATGGCGACGAGCGCGCCGTCGGCGGCCAGCCGCTGGGCGAGCCAGTGCGGTTCCTCGCCGTCGAACAACACCGAGGCGTCCTCATCGCTCATCTTGATGATGCCCGCATGTGGTGCGATCTCAGCGAAAATCGAGCGCCAGACCGCGTGATCAGGCTCGACCGTGAGGCGTACGTTCGGGTCGTACGAGACCGGTACGCCGACGGCATCGGCCATCATCGCGAGGTCCGCGACCAACGCTCCGCCAGGCTGCAAGGACGTGCCGATGGACCCGATGTGAACGGCCTCGAAGTCGGCCGGGTCGGGCAACGCCGAAGGGTCCCAGGTCAGGTCGAAGTCGTACGTCGCGCTGCCGTCCGCGGCAAGGGTGACCCGCGCGCTCGACGTACGAGCCGGCACCGGCTCCAGCGACTCCAACGACGCCCCGGAGTCGGCGAGTCGTGAACGCAACAGGGCTCCGTACGAGTCCTCGCCAACCTGCGCCGCCAGCAACGAAGAGACGTCGAGTCGAGACAGCCCGACCGCGACGTTGAAGGGCGATCCGCCCGCATGCGGCGAAGGCTCCGAGCCGTCCCGCGAGACGACGTCGACAAGGGCTTCACCGACAACGAGAACGGTCATGATCCTCCTGATGATCCGGCCGAACGCCGACTCGCACACACAGTACGCGTGGCACACTGCGTTCGTGACAAACGCACAACGGGCGCACACGCCGCCGACCCTCGAAGAGGTCGCGGCGCGCGCCGGCGTGTCACGAGCCACCGCGAGTCGGGTGCTCCGCGGCGAGACGAATGTCAGCGAGAGCGCCCGTACGGCGGTGCTCGACGCGGCCAAAGAAATCTCCTACACGCCCAACCGTGCGGCTCGCTCGCTCGTCACGGGCCGCAGCGACTCGGTGGCCTTCCTCGTCGACGAGACCGAGGAGCGGATGTTCGCCGACCCATTCTTCCTGGGCATGCTTCGCAGCGCCCAGGTGGCGATCGCCGCCGCCGGCCTCCAGCTGGTGTTCACCGTGACGTCCGGGCCCGACGACCACCGCCGGTTCGTCGAGTACGCCGCGGGCGGCCACGTCGACGGCGTGCTCCTGATGTCCCTGCACGGACGCCGCCAGCTCCCGCAACAGCTCGAGGCGCTCGGCGTACCCACTGTCCTCAGCGGTCGTCCGCTGACCGGACGACGCACGATCTACTACGTCGACGCCGACAATGTCGGCGGCGGGCAGCTGGCGACCGAGCACCTCCTCGCCTCGGGCCGCAAGGTCGTCGCGACGGTGACGGGTCCGCAGGACATGTGCGCCGGACAGGACCGGCTGATCGGCTACCGCAAGGCCGTCGAGGCGTCGGGCCGCCTGGTCGAGCACAGCCTCATCGCGGACGCCGAGTTCACCCAGGAAAGCGGGTTCAACGCGACCCGGCAGCTGCTGGAGGATCGCCCCGATGTCGACGCGATCTTCGCTGCTTCGGACCTCACCGCGATGGGCGCCATCCGGGCCATCGAGCGCAGCGGCCGGAGGGTGTTCGACGACATCGCGGTGATCGGCTTCGACGACATCAGCGAAGCCGCGCTGATGCAGCCGGCCCTGACCACGATCCGCCAGCCGGTCGCCGACCTCGGCACCACGATGTCGCAGCGACTGCTCGAGCGCATCGACGGTGGAGAACCGCCGAAGATGACGATCTTGCCGGTCGAGCTCATCAAGCGACAGACGGCCTGACCTGCGCATACTCCCGTCGCAGACGAACGGATCGCGGCCGGTTCGGAAACACACCCTTGACATGACCGACATCACACTGCATTCTCTACGCAAGTGTGAGAGCGCTCTCATGGAGTGTTCCGACCGACCAGGAGGACCAATGCGTAAGAGTCACAGGGGCCGCGTCAGAGCGGTTTCACTACTGGCGGCGGCCACCGCGAGCGCACTCGTGCTCGCCGGCTGCGGCGGTAGCTCGGACAGCAACGACAAGGCGGACGCCGGAAGCGGCCCGTGTGGCACGACGGCCAAGACGACCGTCACCGTCGGGCTGTTCGGCAGCTTCGGCTTCAAGGAGAACGGGATGTGGGACGCGTACCACAAGCGCTGCCCCAACATCACGGTCAAGCAGGATGTCGTCGAGCAGTCGGCCGACTACTGGACCCGCCTCAAGACTCGCCTCGCCTCCGGCAGCGGACTCGATGACGTCCAGGCGATCGAGGTCGGCTTCGTCGCCGACGTCGTCCAGAACCACGCCGACCAGTTCGTGAACTGGAAGACGGTGCCCAACGGCTCCTCCATCACGGGTGCGTTCTACCCGTGGAAGGAGAAGCTCGCCACCACCACGGACGGCAAGAAGACCGTGGGTCTCGGCACCGACATCGGCCCGGAGGCCATCTGCTACCGCAGCGACCTGCTCAAGAAGGCCGGTCTCGACTCCGATCCCGCCGCCCTCGCGAAGCAGTGGACGACGTGGGACGACTTCATCGCGTTCGGCAAGAAGTACGAAGCCTCCAGCACCAAGCAGGCCAAGTCGCACTTCGTCGACAGCGCGGCCAGCGTGTTCTCGACCGCCGTCTACCAGGGCAACCACGCCTACGACGACGACTCGGGCAAGCCCGCCGTCGCCGACAGCGATGGCGTGAAGGCTGCGTGGGGCTACGCCTCGCAGGCCGCCCAGGGCAAGATCACCGCAGGCCTCGAGCAGTTCTCACCCAACTGGAACAAGGCATTCTCCAACGGCGCGTTCGCAGCTCTCGCGTGCCCGACCTGGATGATGGGTTACATCCAGGGCCAGGCAGGCAAGGCCGGCGCCGGCAAGTGGAACATCGCTCCGGTCCTTCCCGGCGGCGCCACCAACTGGGGCGGTTCGTACCTCGGTGTCCCGGAGAAGGCAAAGAACAAGGCGGCAGCCATCGCCCTGGTCACATGGCTCTCGGCAAAGGACCAGCAGGTCACGATGTGGACTTCACCCAACCAGGGTGGCCACTTCCCGTCCAACTCCGAGGCTGCAGCCGATCCGTCGGTTGCCAGCGCCGTCAGCGCGTACTTCAGCAAGGCGCCAGTCGGAAAGATCTTCGGTGACATCGCCTCCAAGACGAAGATCCCCCCGATCGGTCTCTACGACACACAGATCCAGCAGGCGCTCACCACGCAGCTGACAAATGTGGAGACCAAGGGCACCTCGCCTGACAAGGCGTTTGGAGATGCGCTCAACGCGATCAAGCAGGTCACTGGCTGACACAGCAGGCTTGATTGCAGCTGTGGGCCGCCGGGAGACTGGCGGCCCACAGCCCGCCCGCCGCCCGGCGGCCGCGCTGGCCAACCACTGACCGCTTCCCAAGGAGATTGATGTCTGTCGCCACCTCGGCCCCCGCGACGACCGTCCCCCCGCCGCCCGCACGCCGCCGGCGTCGCCGCAAGCCCGGCAGTCGCACCGGGTATGCGTTCGTCCTCCCGTTCTTCGCAGTGTTCGGAGCCTTCGCGGTCTACCCGTGGCTCGACACCGCCTGGATCTCGCTGCACGACACCCGGCTGACGACGTACAACCACTCAAACTGGGTCGGTCTGGCCAACTACACCGACCTGTTCACCAATCCGTTCTTCTGGCACGCCTTCGCCAACACTTTGACGATCGGCATCATCTCGACCGTCCCCCAGCTGTGCATGGCGCTCGGCATCGCCCACCTCCTCAACTACAAGGTCCGCGGCCGCACGTTCTTCCGCGTTGCGATGCTCATGCCGTACGCCACCAGCCTCGCCGCCGCGACGGTCATCTTCCTGGAGCTGTTCGACAAGAACCTTGGCCTGGTCAACTGGGGCCTGCACCTCGTGCACCTCCCGGAGCTGGACTGGCAGAACTCCAAGTGGCCCGCCCAGATCGCCGTGTCCACGATCGTGACCTGGCGCTGGACCGGCTACAACGCCCTCATCTATCTCGCCGGCATGCAAGCCATCGACTACTCGCTGTACGAGGCCGCGGTCGTCGACGGCGCGAGTCGGTGGCAGCAGTTCCGCAACGTGACGCTCCCGGGTCTGCGGCCCACGATCCTGTTCACCATCGTGGTGTCGACGATCGGCGCTGCACAGCTGTTCGGTGAGCCGTTGCTCTATCACAGCGGCAAGGCCGACGGCGGCAACTCCGGGCAGTACCAGACCCTCGGGCTGCTGATGTACCAGCAGGGCTGGGTCAACGACCGGCTCGGGCTCGCCTCGGCGACGGCATGGACGATGTTCGTCATCATCGTCGCGGCGGTGCTGGTCAACGTCGCTTTCAGCCGTCGCCGCGAGCGTAAGTCCGCCCTCGCGGCGATCCGGCCGGCCGTCCCGATCGATGGAGCCGTGCGATGACGACCCTGAGTGCATTCCGCGGAGTCGGGAAATCGAGCAGGGCCGGCCGACAGATGTACGGCAGCTGGGTCACGTACCTGCTGCTGATCATCGTCACGCTGATCTCGATCCTCCCGCTCTACTACACGATCGTCATGGCGTCGCACACCAACGCCGAGATGGCCGCTGCGACGCCGCCGTTGCTGCCGGACGGCTCGATCTGGGGCAACCTGAAGAAGGCGCTCGAGCTGGCCCCGCTCAACAAGGGCCTGTTCAACTCGCTGATCGTGTCGAGCTGCGTCACCGCCGGCACCGTCGCGTTCAGCACCCTGGCCGGGTTCGCGTTCGCCAAGCTGTCGTTCCGCGGCGCCGGCATCCTCCTGGCGTTCTGCGTGGCGACGATGATGGTGCCGATGCAGATGGGCGTCATCCCGCTCTACATGCTGATGTCGAAGTGGGGGATGACCAACCACATCTCCGCGGTCATCCTGCCGACGTTGGTCACCGCGTTCGGTGTGTTCTTCATGCGCCAATACATCTCCAGCGCCGTGCCCGATGAGCTGATCGACGCCGGCTACATGGATGGCGCCGGCCCGTTCCGGGTGTTCCTCTCGATCGTCGTGCCGGCCGTACGTCCTGCGATGGCCGTGCTCGGGATGCTGACGTTCCTCATGACGTGGAACGACTTCTTCTGGCCGATCATCGTCCTCAGCTCACAGAACCCCACGGTCCAGGTCTCGTTCCAGAGCCTGGCGACCGGTTATGCCCCGCAACAGTCGATCGTCATGGCCGGCACGTTGTACGGCACCGTCCCCGTGTTGATTGTCTTCGTCCTTCTCGGGCGCCAGATCGTCGGCGGAATCATGCAAGGAGCAGTCAAGGGATGACTTCATCACGTACGTTCCCGCCCGGGTTCGTCTGGGGGACCGCCGCGGCGGCCTACCAGATCGAGGGCGCCGTGGCCGAGGGCGGTCGAGGCCCGAGCATCTGGGACACGTTCTCCCACACCCCCGGGAAGGTCGACAACGACGACACCGGCGACATCGCCTGCGACCACTACAACCGGTGGCCCGGCGACCTCGACCTGATGGCCGAGCTGGGCATCGCGTCGTACCGCTTCTCCGTCTCCTGGCCGCGGGTCATGCCGGACGGTCGTACGGTCAACGCCGAGGGGGTCGAGTTCTACGATCGGCTCGTCGACGGGCTGCTCGAACGCGGCATCCAGCCGCTCATGACGCTCTATCACTGGGACCTGCCACAGGCGCTCGAGGACGAGGGCGGCTGGCTCAACCGCGACATCGCCGATCGCTTCACCGACTACGCACTCACGATGGGCAAGGCGATCGGTGATCGTACGCCTGCGGTCACGACGCTCAACGAGCCGTGGTGCTCGGCCTACCTCGGCTATGCCAGCGGCGAGCACGCCCCGGGTCTGACCGACCAACGGCTGGCCTACCCGGTGGCGCACCACCTCAACCTCGCTCACGGCCGCGCGGTCACCGCGCTGCGCGGCATGATGGCGCCCGAGACCGAGTTCTCGGTGACCCTCAACCTGCACCAGCTGGAGTCGGCCTCGGACAGTGCGGAGGACCTCGCCGCCACCCGGCACGCCGACGGTGTCGCCAACCGGATCTTCCTCGACCCGATGCTCCGCGGAGGCTATCCCGAGGATCTGATCGAGGGCACGAGCCACCTGACCGACTGGTCCTTCGTGCACGACGGCGACGAGGCCGAGATCGCCGCGCCGATCGATTTCCTGGGCGTCAACTATTACAACCCGGCCCGCATCGCCGCGACCGGCGACCGCAACTGGCTGGGCACGGACCGCGCTTTCGGCGTCCGTATCCCCGGTCCGCGCACGATCATGGACTGGCCCATCGTGCCGTCCGGTCTCACCGATCTGCTCGTACGCGTGCACCAGGACTACGGCGTGCCGATGATGGTGACCGAGAACGGCTGCGCCATGCCCGACCTCGTCGGCCCGGACGGGATCGTCCACGACGACGACCGGATCGCGTACATCGACGGGCACCTCGGCGCCATCCTCGACGCGGTCGACGCCGGCGTCGACATGCGTGGCTACTACGTGTGGACGTTCATGGACAACTTCGAGTGGGCGTGGGGCTATGACAAGCGGTTCGGCATCGTGCACGTCGACTACGACAGCCAGGTGCGTACGCCCAAGGACTCGGCCCGTTGGTTCGAATCGGTGATCCGGGTCAACGCCCTCCCACCTCGCTGATCAGCGGTCGCGGAGCGTCAGGGCGGCGGTCGGGGCGAGGGGCAGATCGGGCAGGGTCAGCGCGTTGAACGCGTGATAGGCGTCGGGCTTGCCGTGCCACGTACGCGTTGACGGACCCATCGTCGCTGACAGCTCGTGGTGCCACGAGCCGGTGTCCGGGTCGATGAAGTATTCGTCGATCTCCGACCACCAGCGGTCGACGAATCCCGCGTACAACGCCTTGCCGGTGTAGTCGTGCAGGGCGTACGCGGCGAGCACCGCCTCCGAGATGACCCAGTGGAACCGCTCCTCGACGATCGGCACCCCGTGCCAGTCGGTCGTATAGGGAATGCCCGGGAACTCATCACTCACCGCGTCGTCGACGGCGCGCGCGAACAACGCCTCGGCTGCCTCCTCCAGCCACGGCCGCGGATCGTCGAGCGCGGCCGCCAGATGCGTGAGCAATCGAGCCCACTCGAAGGCGTGCCCGGGGGTGGCGCCGAATGGCCGGAACGGATCGGCCGGCTGGTCCTGGTTGTAGTCGGGGATCGGCGTCCAGTCGTGGTCGTAGTGCTCAGGGATCCGCCAGTCGTGCGCGCGGGCGTGGATGCCGATGATGCGCTCGCAGATCGCCAGCGCGCGCTCCCGCCACACGGGGTTGTGCGTCACATCGGCGGCGAACAGATAGGCCTCGACGGTGTGCATGTTGCTGTTGGCGCCGCGGTAGCCGTCGACCGCCGACCAGTCGCGGCTGCGCTCCTCGACGCATCGGCCCGCGCCGCCGTCCCAGAACATCCGGTGGTGGATGTCGGTGGCCTCGGTGAGCAGCGCGTCCGCACCTTCCGCCCCCGCGGCCGCGGCGGCACTCGCTGCCAGTACGACGAAGGCGTGTTCGTAGCAGAGCTTGGTGTCGCCGACCGGGTGACCGTTGTCGTCGACCTGCGCGAACCAGCCGCCGTGCTCGTCGTCGTGGAACATCGTGTTGATGGCGTCGACACCGTGGTTGACCAGCGGCAATGCGTCAGGGTCACCGTCCAGGTGGGCGAGCGCGAAGACATATGTCATGCGGGCGTTGATCCACAACTGGAGATTCTCGTCAGGATCCGGGTCGCCGGCGTCATCGAGCCACACGAAGCCACCCGCATCACGTACGGACCGTCGGGCGAACGTGAGGAGTCGCTCCCGAGTCGCAGTCCGCCACGATGCGCTGCCCACGTCGTCGGTCATGACTCCAACCTACTGACCCTGAGGCGTGAAGACCCACGGCTCACGTGGCAGGGCGGCGAGGTCGAACGAGGCCAGCAGGTCCGCCGGTGACGACCCCTCGAGGCCGAGCGACGCGGCGATGACCCGGAACGTACCCGAGCCGATCTCGCGCAGGGTGACCGCACCGTCGCGCTTGGCCAGTCGCTGGCCGTCGGCATTCAGCGCGATGGGGATGTGGGCGTACGCAGGGGGTGTCGCGCCGAGCAGCCTCGCGAGATAGGCCTGCCGCGGCGCCGAGCTGAGCAGATCATCACCGCGTACGACCTCCTTGACTCGTTGCTGGGCGTCATCGACCACGACCGCGAGGTTGTAGGCGACCACGCCGTCACCGCGACGGAGGACGACGTCGTCGACCGGCCCGGTGACGTGACCATGGAGGAGGTCGTCGATCTCGAACTCGCTGACCTCAGCACGCAGCCGGAGCGCGGCCGGGCGAGACGCACGCCGGTGCTCGCGCTCGGTCTCAGTGAGATCGCGGCAGGTCCCGGGATAGGCACCGAGCGGAGCGTGTGGTGCCGACGGCGCGTCGAGGATCTCACGCCGCGTGCAGTAGCACTCGTACGTCAGACCGCGTCCCGCGAGCGAGGCAAGCGCCGCGTCGTAGAAGCGAGCGCGCTCGGACTGCCGCACGACCGGGCGGTCCCAGTCCAGCCCCAGCGCGGCGAGATCCTCGAGCTGCCGTTGCTCGGCACCAGGGCGTACGCGGTCGAGATCCTCGACCCGCAGCAGGAACGTGCTGTCGGTGCTGCGGGCACGCAACCAGGCGACCAGCGCCGTGCGGAGATTGCCGACGTGCAGGTCTCCCGAAGGGGAGGGGGCGAATCGTCCGGCGGCCACGCTGTCATTGTGGCCGACCGGTCAGTGGTGTTTCAGGGCTGGGTTGTCGATCTCGGCGGCCAGCATGGCGGCCGCGTCCGCGTCGCCGGTCCCTCCCAAGGCTGCGCCGTGCAGGAGTGCCCTCACCACGAGTTCCTTCATCCCGGTGCGCGACGCGAGTCGCTGCATCGAGTCGACCCAGGCCTTGGTGTCGGGATGGTCGTGGCGACGGCCGAGGGTGCACTGGGCGTCGAGTATGTACGCGTCGAGCCAGACATACGGATCAGCCAGCCGGTTGGTCCGGGCACGAGCGTCAGCCAGCACCTCGAAGGCGCGGTCGGTCTCGCCGGACGCCTCGGCGACCAGAGCCAGGCCGCGCGCCGACATACCTTCCCAGCACGGATCCCCGAGCTGACACGCTCGGGCGAATGCCTGCTGGAGCAGCTCTGCGGCTTCGGGGACACTGCCACGGAGGAGCTCGACCTGACCGCGCATGGCTTGGGGCCACGGCAGGAAGGCCAGCCAGTGGTCTCGCTCGGCCAACGCGATCGAAGCATCGAGCTGCTGTGCCGCGAGATCGGGGTCGCCACGCAACAGATGGATGCGACCGATCATCGACAGGGCAAACGCCCCTCGGCGGGGTTCGTCTGCGGTGCGCGACAGATCGACGGCGTCTTCGAGGAGCGACAGCGCGAGCGGGTAGTTGGCGCGGTCGCTCTCGACCGACCCGAGATAGGTCGTCGCCTTGGCCGTGGTCGCCGGCGAGCCGTCGGCGAACCGGAGCGCCTCCGTCAGCCAGAGCTCGG
>JAWWPE010000348.1:0-5260 GCA_033850895.1 Nocardioidaceae bacterium
GCGGCTCAGCGTCAGGGTTGGTGGTGGCCTGTTCGACCTGCTTCGCGGCGGCAATCAGGGTCTCAGCTCCGACGATGACCGACAGTTGCGGGCGGATGCCCTTGTCGGACGGAAGACCGTTCGCCAGCACGCTGTCGCAGAGGTCGCCGATGGCTTGGACCCGTCGTTCCGACCCGGTTCGTTTGTCATCTTTGTCGCGGGGTGCGGACATGGCGTCGAGGATCTTCTTCAGCTTGGCACCGGTGATGGTGTTCAGGAATCCGGACACGTGCCAGCCGTCAGGTAGGGCGTCGATCTGGAAGTCTTCCTTGTCCATGCCTTCGAGCCATTTGGCGTCCAAGTCTTCCGGATGCACCGTGTCTTTCAGGTGCTTCACGACCTCGAACAAGTCGCCCGGAACACAATCCAGGGCGACCTCGACAAACGCTTCCTCGAACTGCCTCATCGGCTCCAGACCGACGTGCTTGAGGCCGTAGGCGAACACCTGCACGTGTGCGGCGCTGACCTTGCCGGCCATGGCGGCCTCAGCCACCAGCGGCAAATCCCGCAGCGCGGTCGCATTGCGCACCAGGATCGAGGCTTGGCGAGGGTTCATCCGCAACTGGGTCCGCAACCATGCGTTCAACGTGGAAGCACCGTCGAGCTCGAAGTCCTTCGAGGCGTCCAACTCGACCAGCAACTCGCTCTTCGCACCATCGACGGCGTCCTGCAGAGTTTGCAAAGCACGCAGCTTCTCGCGCACATCACCACACTTCAGCGCCCGCGCAGCGGTGCGCATCGCGTCAAGTGTGGGCCCGGAGTCCATATCCCTAATCATACTCGAACAGGCGTTCGAGGACAAGAGAAATCCAGCGGAGTTGCACAGAAAATCGACTGTCCGAGGCGTGTGCTAGGATCGGCTGACGAGGCACGTCTCCGGGAAGCCACTAGGTTGAGAACATGACTTCCGCCGTCGTCGTGGGCTCCGGCCCCAACGGGTTGGCCGCCGCGGTCGTACTCGCGAAAGCCGGCGTCGACACCACCGTCCTCGAGGCGGCCGACGAGATCGGTGGCGGCACGCGCTCGGCCGAGCTGACGATCCCTGGGCTCATGCATGACGTATGTTCCGCGACCCACCCCACCGGGGTTGCTTCGCCGTTCTTCCGGTCGCTCGACCTCGGCCGCCACGGGCTCGAGTGGTTGTGGCCCGAGGTCGACGCCGTGCACCCGATCGACGGCGGCCGTGCCGGGGTGATGTTCCGCGACCTCGACCGCACCACCGAGCTGATGGGCAAGGACGGCAAGAACTGGCACCGTCTCTACGCCCCTCTGGTAGAGCACAGTGAGGCTCTGGTCGATGAGCTGTTCCAGCCGATCATCCATCTGCCGAAGCACCCGATCACGATGGCGAAATTCGGCACTCGCGCCCTGCAGCCCGCGATGTGGATCGCCCGTCGCTGGGAGACCGACGAGGCGCGCGGGTTGTTCGCCGGCATGGCCGCCCACGCGATCTATCCGCTCAGCCGGCCCACCACCGGCGGCCTCGGACTGATGTTCGGGATGACCAGCCACGCGTACGGCTGGCCGGTGGCGAAGGGTGGCTCGTCGGCGATCGCCCACGCGCTCGCGGCGGAGCTCGCCGAACACGGCGGCAAGATCGAGACCGGCCACGAGGTCACCGAGCTGCCCGAAGCTGACATCGTCATGTTCGACACCACCCCTGGCCAGGTGCTCAAGATCGTGGGCGACCGGCTGCCGAGCCGCATCGAGCGACCGTTCAAGAGGTGGCGCCGCGGACCGGGCGTCTTCAAGGTCGACTTCGCCGTCGACGGCAGCATCCCGTGGACCAACGAATGGGCGCGCAAGGCCGGCACGGTCCACCTCGCCGGCACGATCGAGCAGCTCAACGCGGCCGAGAAGGAGGTGCACGCCGGACGTATGCCGGAGCGCCCCTTCGTTCTCCTGTGTCAGCAGTACCTCGCCGATCCGGGCCGCTCCGTCGGTGACGTCCACCCCATCTGGGCGTATGCACATGTGCCCCAGGGCTACACCGGCGACGCCACCGAAGCCGTGATCGCCCAGATCGAGCGCTTCGCACCCGGCTTTCGCGAGCGCATCGTTGCCATGGCCACGTCCGGTCCGGCCGAGCTCGAGGCGCACAACGCCAACTATCTCGGCGGTGACATCGCGGGCGGTGCCAATGACGCCTGGCAGGTCGTGATGCGACCGAGGGCGTCGGCCAATCCGTACTCCCTGGGCGTCGAGGGGCTCTACATCTGCTCGGCGTCGACCCCGCCCGGCGGCGGCGTGCACGGCATGGGCGGTTACCGCGCCGCGACCGCGGCTGTGGAAGCCCTGTGAAAACGGGCCGCACGGAACTCCCTGCGGACAGGCAATCGTTCTTCGGTTGAACGTACGGCGCCGGCATCTCGTTGTACGTGTTGCACGGACCTTTTCCGCTAGCCAGGAGACCATCCCGAATGAAGCTGTCCCCTACCCACAAGTTCTTCTCGGCAACTGCTGCCGTGTCCGTCCTGTTGCTGACCGCGGCCTGCGGCGGCAACTCCAGCGACGGCGCAAGCAGCGACCCGACGACATCTGCGACGAGTGACAGCTCGGGCAGCTCAGACGACTCGAGCAGCTCGAGCGACGCCTCGTTCAAGGACGGCACCTACTCCGGTGAGGCCAGCTATGTGAACCCGGGTGGCAACTCCAAGCTCAAGGTCGACCTGACGCTCGCCGACGACAAGATCACCAAGATCAAGGTCACCCCCGAGGCCACCGATCCCACCTCGAAGGGCCACCAGACCGACTTCGCCGGTGGCATCGCCGCCGAGACGGTCGGCAAGCGGATCGACCAGCTGCACGTCACCACCGTCGCCGGCTCGTCGCTGACCCATCTGGGCTTCGACAAGGCGATCAAGCAGATCGAGAGCGAAGCCAAGGCCTGAGATGACCGCGGCGTGGGAGTTCGAGGCGATCGGCACCGCGTGGCAGATCGACACGCGGGAACCGCTCGCCGAGCGGGTCCGGGCCGCGGTCACCGACCGCATCGACGAGTTCGACCGGGTCTGGTCGCGGTTTCGCCCTGACTCGGTCGTCTCCGCGATCGCGGCCGGCGTCGGTGAGTGGGAGCTGCCCGACGAGGCAGAGTCGCTGTTCCGCTTCTACGACGAGCTGCACGACGCCACGGACGGCGCGGTCAACCCACTGATCGGCCGAACGCTCGCCGACCTGGGCTACGACGCCGACTACTCGCTGACCCCCGTCCCCGCGCCGGCCGATGTGCCGTACTGGTCGTCGCTCACGTTCGACTTCTCGCCGCCGGTCGTGCACACGACCGAGCCGGTGGTGATCGACGTCGGCGCGGCCGGCAAGGGACTGCTGGTGGACCTCGTGTCGAGCATCCTGCACCGCCACCGGCTCAACCAGTTCACCGTCAATGCCAGTGGCGATCTGTTCCACAACGGCACGACACCGATCCGGGTAGCGCTGGAGCACCCCCGCGATCCCGAGCTGGCTGTCGGCGTCGCCGAGCTCGATCCCGAGCTGGCCCTCTGCGCCTCCGCCACCAACCGTCGCGCCTGGGGCGACGGCCTGCACCACGTGCTCGACGCGCGTACCGGCCGGCCGACCGAGGGCATCATCGCGACCTGGGTCGTGGCAGACAGCTGCATGTGGGCGGACGGGCTGGCCACCGCCCATTTCCTCGCCGACCCAGCCGTCCTCATGGGACGCTTCCGGCACGAATTCGTACGCATGCACGCCGACGGCCGCATCGAGTGGTCCCCGGACTTTCCAGGAGAGGTGTTCGTATGAAGGCCAAGAACGTCAGCCCGCGCGACCTGCTGGACCGCCAGCTCGGCCGCGTGACGATGTACCGGCTCGTCACGCTCGTGCTTCTCGCCCTCGTCGTGGTGATGCTCGGCTTCACCATCAACGGCACATTCACGGCCCCGTACACCGTCAAGAACGAGCTGCTCACCCTCGTGGTGCTGCTCGCGGCGTCGTACACCAGCAGTCGGCTGCTCGGGCTTCTCTGGCGGATCCGGCCGCACGGTGAGTCGGCGATCATCACCGCGCTGCTGCTGTGGTTCATCTTCACCCCGTCGACCGACACCACCTATCTGCTGTGGCTCTCGCTCGGTGCCTTCCTCGCCAATCTGTCCAAGTACGTTCTGGCCTGGCGCGGGCGGCACGTCTTCAACCCGGCCGCCGCCGGTGCGTTCCTGATGTACGCGATCCAGTACGCCATCGGCCGGGACGCTCCCGTCACGGCGACCTGGTGGATCGGCAACAAACAGCTGCTGCCGTTCGTGGTCGTCGGCGCATTCCTGGTGCTCTGGCGCACGCGTCGCCTCGACGTCGGCGTGCTGTTCATCGTCGTCAGCGGTGTGCTCGTCGTGCTCGGCCTCGACCATGTCGCCGCTCCGGGCGCACCGCTGACCGACGCGATCAAGACGATGGCCTATTCGTTCCCGCTCGTCTTCATCGCGGGGTTCATGCTGAGCGAGCCGCTCACCCTCCCGCCTCGCCGGCACCAGCAGCTCGTCGTCGCCGTGGTCACCGCCGTCGCGGTCTCCTACAACATCTGGGTGCTGCTGATCACTTCGACACCGCCCAACTTGAAGGTCTTCGCGATCTCGAATGCGGTGGCGATCCTGATCGGCAACGTCGTCGCCTTCGCCTTCGGCCGCCGTCGGGGCGTGGCCCTGGAGCTGGTCGGCAAGCGCAAGCTCACGCCTGAGACGCATGAGCTCACGTTCCGGGCCAAGCGCGGTGTCGGTTTCCTGCCGGGTCAGTTCGCCGAGATCACCATCCCGCACAGCCACGCCGACAGCCGGGGGATGCGCCGGTCGTTCAGCATCAGCTCGCCGCCCAACGCCGACGGTCAGGTCTCGATCGCGGTACGTGTGCCGCCGGAGTCGTCGACGTACAAGAAGGCCCTACTCGGTCTCGAACCGGGGCAGACCGTGCATGCGACCGGGGTCGGTGGCGACTTCGTGCTCCCCAAGGACCCGGCCGTGCCGCTGCTGCTGGTCGCCGGCGGCATCGGCATCACGCCGTTCCTGAGCCAGCTGCGCCATCACCAGGACCGCGATGCGGTGCTGGTCTACGGCGTCACCGGGCCGGAGGAGATCAGCTACGCCGACGAGCTCGCCGGCTTCAACGTCGTGCTTGTGTCGGCTGCGCGTCCGGACCATCTGCCGACGACCTGGACCTGGGTCGCGGCGCCATTCCTGTCGGCGGAGATCATCGCGTCGGCGGTGCCCGATCTGGC
>JAWWPE010000386.1:0-3442 GCA_033850895.1 Nocardioidaceae bacterium
CGATGACGGCCCCGCCGCTGGGGTGCGCCGGATCGCCCTCGGTCGGGCCGACGAGCGCACGCTCGGCCTCAGCCAGGGTCTTGGCCGGCAGGCCCGTACGGTCCTCTTCGCTGTCCGCCAGGATGTACGGCGCCTTGGCGAAGGCGTGATCGCGCAGGTTCATGATCAGCAGCTTGGGGCTGAGCGGCTTCTCGGTGTTCCAGGCGGGGCACTGGCTCTGGCAACGGCCGCACTCGGTGCAGGTCGCGAAGTCGAGCATGCCCTTCCAGCTGAAGTCCTCGATCTTGCCGACTCCGAGCTTCTCGAAGTCCTCCTCCTCGAGGTCTTCCATCGCCTCGAGGTTGAGCGGCTCGCCCTTGATCATGATCGGCTTGATCGAGCCGAGGGCATTGGGCCGGCGGCTGAACAGCACGTTGAGCGGGGCCACGAAGATGTGCAGGTGCTTGGAGTTGAGCACCTGGATCAGGAAGATCAGCATGATGCCGATGTGCAGCAGCAGGCCGACGTGCTCGAGCACCTCGTTGGTGTGATCGCTGAAGCCGGACAACGCCTTGCCGACGGCGTGCGAAGCGAAGGCGCCCTTGCCGTAGGGAAGGTTGCCAGTGTTGACGCTCGACCCCCGGAACAACAGCATCGACCAGATGACGTTGAAGATCATGAACAGCACGACCCAGGCGCCGGTCGTGTGCGAGCCGGCGAAGCGCGACCAACGGCCGAGGCGGGCGGGCGAGTTCTTGAACCGGATGGCCGAGAACGTGGCGAGACCGAACAGGGCGAGGATCGCGATCCCGTCCTGAAGGAATCCGAGGACGTCCCAGTGACCGATCAGCGGGATGGCGAATCCGGGGTGGAACAGCGAGCCATAGGCCTCGAGGTAGACCGAGGCCAGGATCAGGAATGCCCAGAACACCACGAAGTGTGCGACACCCGGGACGGACCACTTGAGCAGCTTCTTCTGTCCGAGCACCTCGACGAGCTGCGTCTTGATCGACAGCAGGAGGCGGTGGCGTACGCCCTCAGTGCGGTCCGGAGCGGGCTGCCCGCTGGTGATGAGTCGGTACAGGAAGAGCACTCGCTTGCCGGCGATCGGCAACGCGATCGCATTCAGCAACAGACCAAGCACCAGCACAACCGTCATCAGTCACTCCAAACCGCAGGGGGTCACCGGATCCACCGTCCAAGTTCGACCCGACACTACCTGTGATCGCCTGCCACGGCAGCGTCATGGGGTGTGAGATGAATCCTCCGGGAGGCGATGCTCACCGCGCACGGGAACCAGCGGAATGGCAAGCAACGGGAAGATCGCGACGAGTCCGAAGGCCCACGGGTAGCCGTGTGCGGTGACCAGCGCGCCGACGATCGGCGGGACGGCCGCGGCGGCGAGGAACTGACCGGTGTTCTGGGTGCCCATCGCCCGTCCTGACCAGTAGGGACCGCCGATCTCGGCCACCGAGGTGAACGCCAGGCCGTTGTCGGCGACCGTCACGACCGAGGCGATGACGATGATCGCGATGGCCAGGGCGGTGCCTTCGAGCACGCCGAGCGCCAGCATCGTGGCTGCGGCAGCGATTGCGACCGTACGCATGGGGCGCAACCGGCTGCCGGCCCGGTCGGACCAGGCGCCGGCCCCGATACGACCCGCCGCCCCCAGCAGCTGGGTCACCGCGACGAGCGTGCTGGCCCAGGCGATCGACCAGCCCTTGTCATCGATCAGCCACACCAACATGTACGTCCACACGGTGAACTGCGGCACCACCAGCAGCATCGACGCGATGTGGATGCGCCACAACCGTAGATCGCGAGTGTAGGGATTGACCAGGTGACCGAGTCCCTCCGACTCGGCCCGGGTCGGACGCGGCGGGTCGACGATGAGGGCCGCGGCGAGTGCCGTGGTCACGCCGCAGAGGGCGGCGATCGCGAACATCGTCGGGCGTAGTCCGTGCGCGTGGACGAGGTTCGGCACGATCAGCACGGCGAGGCCGACGCCGAGCGGCTGGGCGGTCTGGCGGATGCCCATCGCGGTGCCCCGGCCCTCGGGTGGGAACCAGCCGACCACGACCCGGCCGCTCGCGGAGTTGGTGCTGGCTCCGCCCATGCCGCCGAGGAACAGCGAGATGCCCAGCGCCACGAACGATGTGCTCAGGGCGGCGGCGACGGAGCCCGCGGTGAGCAGCGCAAGCCCTGCCACGAGTGCGCGGCGCTCACCGATCCGGTCGACGATTGCGCCCCAGGCGTACAACGTCAGCATCGTGCCGACCAGCGGGGTGGATGCTATGAAGCCCGAATCGACCAGGCTGAGACCGCGTACGAGGTGGAGGTACGGGATCAGGAACGGAGCCGCGTTGACGAACACCGAACCGGCGATCTGGCCGGCCATCCCGACCGCAAGCATGACCCATCGATTGGGTACGGCGGTCTCGGGCATGTCCACATCCTGATACGAATCGTCTCAGGATGCAGACTACTCCTGGAGCTGGCGGGATGCCCGGGCTACGCCACATGCTGGACTGCCGGGCAGGTTCAGAGGTACTTCTTCATGCCGATGTGGCTGGGAGCGAAGCCGAGCCGCTGGTAGAACTCGTGCGCGCGTTCGCGTTGCTTGTTGGTCGTCAGCTGGATGCGGGCCGCTCCGCGTTTGCGGGCCTCATCCTCGATCGAGGCCATCAAGGTGGCACCGATGCCGCGGCCACGGAGTGCGGCCGAGGTGCGTACGGCCTCGACCTGGCAGTAGAGGCCGCCGTCGGCCGCGATCATCCGCATCCAGGTGACCTGCGCGGTGCAGACGACCTGCCCATCGATCGTGCCGACCAGCAGATCCTGGTTCGGGTCCGCGGTGATCTCATCGAATGCGTCGCGCTGGTTCAACGTCACTTCGCCGGGCTCGTCGTAGTAGTGCATCGAGTCCTCGGCGGTCAGCGCCAGGATCGCCTCGAGATCCTCAGTCTCGGCGATCCGGATCCTGAGCGACGTCATTGCGGAAGCGCACCCACCGAAGCCAGGGCTTCCAGGAGCAACGCGCCGCGCCCGCCCTCCATCTCCTCGAGAACCTCGGGATCGATTGCCTCGGCCGGCGTCAGCCAGGTCAGCTCGAGGGCATCCTGGCGGGGATCGCACTCGCCGTTGACCGGCACGACGTACGCGAGGGCGACGGCGTGCTGGCGGGGGTCATAGAGAGGAGTGACGCCCGGGAGCGGGAAGTATTCGGCGACGGAGAACGGCACCGTGTTCGACGGCAGCTGGGGGAAGGCGGTCGGGCCGAGATCCTTGTTCAGGTTGCGGAGCAGCGCCTCACGGACGGACTCGCCGTGGAAGACCCGGCCCGAGACCAGCGTGCGGGTCATGGCCCCGGTCTCGGACGAACCCCGCAGGAGTATGCCGACCTTCTCGACCTGGCCAAGGGCGTTGACGCGAACGGGGATGGCCTCGACATACAGGATCGGCA